>JAHFFF010000012.1 GCA_023248095.1 Candidatus Omnitrophota bacterium
CTTCGAAGGAAGAGGCGCAGAACATCAAACAGAAGCTGGAGGCGGTGGGAGCCAAGGTTGAATTGAAGTGAAGACCAAACATTTCGGGCGGATTCCAGAGCATTTAGAGATTCCGGATCTCCTGCAGATTCAGACCGAGCCGTTTGCTGACTTTTTGCAAATGGAAGTTCCAAAAACTCGTCGGGAGAACAAAGGCCTTCAGGAAGTTTTCAATGAGGTTTTCCCCATTGAGAACACGGATGGCAAGTATAAGCTGGAATTCCTTTCCTATTCCATCGGCAAACCGAAGTACGACCTTCCGGAGGCGCAGAGGCGTGGGCTGACCTATGCCTCACCTTTGAGCGTGCGGATGCGTCTGCGCACCCCGAAGGAGATGAAGGAGCAGGAGGTCTACCTTGGGGACATACCGCTCATGACCCCCACAGGGACCTTCATCATTAACGGGGACGAGCGGGTGGTGGTCAGCCAGCTGCATCGCTCGCCCGGTGTCTTCTTCGAGGAAGAGATGCATCCGAACGGCAAGCGGATGTACACCGCCCGGATCATCCCTTATCGAGGGGCCTGGCTGGAGTTCGAATTCGATCTGACCGACACCCTGCATGCGGTGATTGATCGCAAGCGGAAAATCTTGGTGACCACCTTCCTGCGGGCCATCGGGGTCGGCACGGATGAAGAGATCCTGAACACCTTCTGCGAGGTGGAGACGATTGCACCGCGGGAACAGTCGGATCTGAAGGATGTCGTGGGCCGCATCCTGGCGGCAGACCTCGTCGATCCGCAGACCCAAGGGGTTCTGATCCCTCGGTTTGAGAAGTTGGCGAAAGAGCATCTGACGATGATCTGGAACTCGGAGATCCGCCAGCTCAAGGTACTCAAGCGATGGGTTCCCGAGATCATCCGGACCTTCGAGAAGGACCGGATGAGGACGGCGGAGGATTCCATCATGGACATCTTCCGCAAGCTGCGTCCCGGTGACCCCGCCACCCTTGCCTCGGCTCAAACCCTCTTAAACCGTCTCTACTTCGATCCCAAGCGCTATGATCTCGGCAAGGTCGGGCGCTACATCCTCAACCGAAAGCTTGGAATGGAGCGGGATCTGAACGACCGCGTTTTGGATCCCAAGACGGTGGTGGCGGTGCTGCTCTATTTTCTGAACTTGAAGGGCGGGCAAGGGGATGTGGACGACATTGACCACCTGGGATCGCGCCGTGTGCGCACTGTCGGAGAGCTGCTGCAGAACCAGTTCCGGATTGCATTGGCCCGGGTGGAACGCTCGGTCCGGGAGAGGATGGCGATCTTTGATCTGGAGTCCTGCATGCCGCATCAGTTGGTGAATGCGAAGCTGGTGTCGGGGCTCATCCGGGATTTCTTTGGGCGCTCGCAACTGTCCCAGTTCCTGGATCAGACTAACCCGCTGGCGGAGTTGACCCACAAGCGGCGCCTTTCGGCCTTGGGGCCGGGAGGGTTGTCCAGGAAGCGGGCAGGCTTCGAGGTGCGGGACGTGCACCACTCCCACTACGGCCGAATCTGCCCGATCGAGACGCCGGAAGGGCCGAACATCGGTCTCATCGCCTCGCTCTCGACGTTTGGGCAGGTGAATGAGTTCGGCTTCATTGAGACGCCCTACTGGATGGTGCAAAAGGGTCGAGTGACGAATCAGGTGAAATTCCTCTCTGCGGATGTCGAGGATCGCTACGTCATCGCCCAGGCCAACGCACGACAGGATGACCAGGGGCGTTTCCTGGACAAGCTGGTACGCTGTCGCCACCGCGGCAACTTTCCCCTCGTACCCCCCAGCGAAATCCACTTCAAAGATGTTTCCCCCAAACAACTCGTTTCCGTTGCCGCGTCGCTCATTCCCTTCCTGGAGCATGACGACGCCAACCGGGCCCTCATGGGATCCAACATGCAGCGCCAGGCGGTTCCCCTGTTGTTTCCGGAGCCTCCCTTGATCGGCACCGGCATGGAGCCCCGCGCGGCCAAGGATTCCGGGGCGCTTGTGGTGGCGGAGGAGGCCGGCGTGGTGAAGGAGGTGCAGTCGGACCGGATCGTGATCGACCGGATCACCTATCTGCTGAAGAAGTTTCAGCGCTCCAACGCGAACACCAGTATCAATCAGCGTCCGCTGGTTGAAGTGGGCCAAAAGATCAAGGCGGGTCAGGTGATCGCGGATGGAACGGCCACAAGAGACGGGATGCTGGCGATGGGTAAGAACCTTCTGGTTGCCTTCATGCCGTGGAGAGGCTACAACTTTGAGGACGCAATCCTGATCAACGAGCGTTTGGTGAAGGAGGATATCTTCACCTCGATCCACATCGAGGAGTTTGAGATCGAGGCGCGGGATACCCGGCTTGGAAATGAGGAGATCACCCGGGATATCCCCAACGTCGGTGAGGAGGCGTTGAAGGACCTGGATGAACACGGGATTGTGCGCATCGGGGCGGAGGTGCACCCGGGCGACATCCTGGTGGGCAAGGTCGTGCCGAAATCGGAGACGGAGCAGTCCCCGGAGGAAAGACTCCTGCGGGCGATCTTCGGCGAAAAGGCCGGCGATGTTCGGGATGCCAGCCTCACCGTGCCGCCGGGGGTTGAGGGGATCACCGTCGATGTGAAGGTCTTCTCCAGGAAGAAGATCCGGGCGAAATCCAAGGAAGAGATCGCGGAGGAGCAGGGAAAGATCGATCAGATCCACAAGAGCTTCCAATCTCAGATGAAGGGGGTAAAAAAGGAGCGGTTGAAGGTTTTGGGCCGCTTGCTGGTGGGCCAAAAGCTGGAGCATTCCCTGGTGGATGAAGAAAGAGGGAATATCTTGGTGGCCCAGCACCAGACCGTGAAGGCCAAGGATATTGCGAAATTGGAGCAGGCCGATCTGGAAGATGTGCGCCTACAGGATAAGGAGAAAGAGGAAGAGCTTCGCAAGGCTCTCGCCGTCCTCAACGACCAATTGGAAGAGTTGTCCTATGAGGAGGAGAGAGAGATTGACCAGCTCAAGCGAGGGGATGAGCTGCCGCCAGGTGTGTTGAAGAAGGTGGTGGTCTACGTGGCCTCGAAGCGGAAGGTTCAGGTGGGGGACAAGGTGGCCGGCCGGCACGGGAATAAGGGAGTCATCGCCAAGATTGTGCCTGAGGAGGATATGCCGTTCCTTCAGGATGGGACGCCGGTCGACATTGTCTTGAACCCGCTGGGGGTTCCCTCCCGAATGAACGTTGGACAGATTCTGGAGACCCACCTGGGTTGGGCGGCAAAGGTGCTGGGCCTGCGGATCTCTTCCCCGGTTTTTGACGGGGCGGGAGAGACGGAGATCAAGGCCCTCATGAGGGAGGCTCGCCTTCCGGAAAAGGGGCAGATGGTCTTAAGGGACGGCCTGAACGGAGACCGCTTCGACCAGGAGGTGACCGTCGGGTACATCTACATCATGAAGCTGATCCACTTGGTGGATGACAAGATCCATGCCCGCTCGATCGGGCCTTATTCCTTGGTGACGCAGCAGCCCTTGGGGGGCAAGGCGCAGTTTGGCGGCCAGAGGTTCGGCGAGATGGAGGTCTGGGCCTTGGAGGCGTATGGGGCTGCCTATACACTGCAGGAGCTGCTGACGGTCAAGTCCGACGATGTGGTCGGCCGTACGCGGATCTACGAATCGATCGTCAAGGGAGAGCACTCCCTGCATCCGGGCACTCCGGAGTCATTCAACGTCTTGGTGAAGGAGCTGCAAAGTCTCTGTTTGGATATTCGAACGGAACGCAAGGGGTGAGCATGAATCAGGGGAAAGGGGTTTGCTAATGGCCGAGAGCACGAAAGAACTGGACCGGTTAGAACGGGAGAGGATGGACCGGGTTGAGAAGGCGGCCCGGGACCTGGGATTAGCACCCGAGACGGCAACGCCGGAAGTCACCGCATTCGATTCCATCACGATCCGGTTGGCTTCACCGGAGGTGATCCGGACCTGGTCCCGCGGAGAGGTGAAGAAGCCGGAAACGATCAACTACCGCACCCTTAAGCCGGAAAAGGATGGCCTTTTCTGCGAGCGGATCTTCGGGCCCACGAAGGACTGGGAGTGCAGCTGCGGCAAATACAAGCGGGTCAAATACAAGGGGATCGTCTGCGATCGCTGCGGTGTGGAGGTGACCCGCTCCAGTGTCCGACGTGAACGTATGGGCCACATTGATCTGGCTGCGCCCGTCTCCCACGTTTGGTTCTTTAAAGCAATGCCCAGCCGCCTGGCAACCCTTTTGGACATGACCCTGCGGGACATCGAACGGGTCGTTTACTATGAGGAATACGTCGTTATCGATCCGGGCGAGACCCCTTTGAGGAAGAAGGAGCTGCTCTCCGAGGAAAGATACCAGGAGGCCTTGAAGAAATACGGCCATGGCTTTTCCGCCGAGATGGGAGCGGAGGCCGTCCGGAAGCTGTTGAAGGAGCTGGACCTGGACAAGATGGCGGAGAAGACCAAGCGGGAATTCAAAACGGCCAAGGGGGATCAGGTCCAGAAGAAACTCATCAAGACCCTTCGGATTGCCGATTCCTTCCGCAAATCCGGCAACCGGCCTGAGTGGATGATCCTTGCGGTGATTCCGGTCATCCCCCCTGATTTGCGGCCATTGGTCCCTCTGGATGGCGGACGCTTCGCCACCAGCGACCTGAACGATCTTTACCGCCGGGTCATCAACCGCAACAACCGCCTGAAGAAGCTCATTGAACTCAAGGCGCCGGATGTGATAGTCCGCAACGAGAAGAGGATGCTTCAAGAGGCGGTGGATGCCCTCTTCGATAACGGGCGGCACGGGCGGCCTGTGCTCGGCCCCGGGAACCGGCCGTTGAAGTCTTTGGCCGATATGCTCAAGGGTAAACAGGGACGGTTCCGGCAGAATCTGCTGGGCAAGCGGGTGGACTACTCCGGCCGTTCCGTCATCGTCATCGGGCCGGAGCTGAAGCTCCATCAGTGCGGATTGCCGAAGAAGATGGCATTGGAGCTGTTCGAGCCCTTCATCATCAAGAAGCTTCGGGAGCGGGGTTTCGTACACACGATCAAATCGGCCAAGCGAATGGTGGAACGGGCTCGGCTGGAGGTATGGGACATCCTGGAGGAGGTGATCCGGGATCACCCGGTCATGTTGAACCGGGCGCCTACGCTCCATCGGCTGGGGATCCAGGCCTTTGAACCTTTGCTGATTGAAGGAAAGGCGATCAAGGTCCATCCGCTCGTTTGTACCGCCTTCAACGCCGACTTCGACGGTGACCAGATGGCGGTGCATGTTCCTCTTTCCATCGAGGCGCAGATGGAGGCCCGCCTGCTCATGCTTTCCACCAACAACGTTTTTTCTCCGGCCAACGGTCAACCGATTCTCACTCCCACCCAGGATATTGTGTTGGGCTGCCATTACCTGACCAGGGAGAGGGCAGGCGAAAAGGGAGAGGGAAAGCTCTTTTCTACGCGGGATGAAGCCTTGATGGCGCTGGAAGAGGGTGTGGTGGGGCTTCATACCAAGGTCAAGCTTCGGGAGAAGGGGAAGAGGTTGGAGACAACCCCGGGTCGCATTTACTTCAATCAGGTGCTTCCTCCGGAACTGGAATTTGTCAACCAGGTGATGGACAAGAACACCCTGAGTGAGCTTGTCGTTCGCACCTATAAAACCTGTGGGCATTCCCGAACCGTCGACTTGTTGGATGCCCTGAAGCGACTCGGCTTCGAAATGGCGACGCGGGGCGGGCTCTCCATCTGCGTAGATCACCTGCAGGTCCCGCGCGAGAAGGGGAGCATCATCCAGGAGGCACGAGGCGAGGTGGCGGAGGTCGAGGACCAGTATCGGAAGGGGCTCATCACCGATCAGGAGCGGCACAACAAGATCATCGATATCTGGACGCATGCCACGGACAAGGTGTCGGACCTCATCTTCAAGCAGATGGATTCCTTCAACCCGGTCTTCATGATGGCTGATTCCGGCGCACGCGGATCGAAGCAGCAGATCCGCCAGCTGGCCGGGATGAGAGGCCTCATGGCCAAGCCCTCGGGGGAGATCATCGAAAGCCCGATCACGGCGAATTTCCGGGAGGGATTGACCGTGCTGGAGTACTTCATCTCGACGCATGGCGCCCGGAAGGGATTGGCCGACACGGCGCTCAAGACCGCTGACTCTGGGTATCTGACCCGGCGTTTGGTGGATGTTGCTCAGGATGTCTCCATCAACGAGGAGGACTGCGGGACTCTGAATGGAATTCTCATCAGCGCCATCATCGAAGGGGATGAGGTGGTGGTGTCGCTGCGTGAGCGGATCGTAGGGCGGGTGGCCTTGGACAACATTGCCGACGTGATCACCGATACGATCATTGTGGAGGCAGGCCAGGAGATTACCGAGGAGGCAGCTGCCAAGATCGAGCAGGCCGGGATTGAGAAGATCCGGATCCGCTCTGTGCTGACCTGCGACTCCAAGCGAGGCGTCTGCGCCCGGTGTTATGGCCGGAACCTGGCCACCGGACGGATGGTGGAGGTGGGAGAGGCGGTGGGGATCATCGCCGCGCAGTCCATTGGGGAGCCGGGTACTCAGTTGACGATGCGGACGTTCCACATCGGTGGAACGGCGTTCCGTGTGGTAGAGACCGCTCATGTGAAGGCGAAGAACAAAGGGGTTCTCAAGTATCACAACATCCGGGTGGTTCAGAAGGGCAAGGATTGGGTTGTTTTGAACCGCAACGGACAGGTTTCCATCAATGATGAGACCGGCCGCGAGCTGGACCGCTACACCATTCCCGCGGGTGCGATCTTCAAAAAGGGGGATGGTGAAAAGGTGGTCAAGGATGAGATCTTTGTCCGGTGGGATCCTTACACCGTTCCGATCCTCACGGAAGGAAGCGGGCGGGTTCGATTCGAGGATTTGAAGGAAGGGGTGACGATGCGGACCGACGTGGACCCGGCTACCGGCTTGCCGGACCGGATCGTCATCGATTACCGAGGGGAGTTTCATCCCCAGCTGGTGCTGGAGGATACCAAGGGAGAGGTGTTGGCCCTCTATCCCATCCCGGCGGGGGCCCATGTGATGGTCAAGGACAGTCAGAGGGTGGAAGCGGGTGATCTGCTGGCCAAAACCCCTCGCGTGATGACCAAGACCAAGGACATCACCGGCGGTCTGCCGCGCGTGGCCGAGCTGTTCGAGGCCCGCAAGCCGAAGGACCCGGCCATCATCAGCGAGATCGACGGCGTGGTGGAATTCGGCGACTCCAAGAAGGGCCAGCGGCGCGTTGTCATCAAGAGCCCGACGGGGATGAAACGGGAATACCTGATCCCGCACGGCAAGCACCTGAACGTCTACAAGGGAGACTGGGTGACGGCCGGGCAGCCTCTGATCGACGGGCCCGTGGTTCCGCAGGACATCCTGCGCATCGGTGGGGACAAGAAGCTGCAGGAGTACCTGGTCAATGAGATTCAGGAGGTGTACCGCCTGCAGGGGGTCCGGATTAACGACAAGCACATCGAGTGCATCGTCCGGCAGATGCTGCGAAAGATCCGGATCGATGATCCGGGGGACACGGAATTTTTGGTGGGCAGCCAGGTGGACAAGACCAAATTCCAGGAGGAGAACGAGCGTGTGACCAAGCGGGGCGGCAAGCCGGCCTCCGCCACGCAGTTGCTCCTCGGGATAACGAAGGCATCCCTGTCCACCGAGAGCTTCATCTCCGCGGCCAGCTTCCAAGAGACCACGCGTGTCTTGACCGAGGCGGCGACGGCAGGCAAACGGGATGACCTGCTGGGCCTGAAGGAGAACGTCATCATGGGCCATCTGGTGCCGGTTGGCTCCGGGTTCAAGGATCATCAGGCGATCGAGATGGTGAAGGGTGTACCCGGCTTGACCGACAGCGCGTCGGAGGAGGAGAAGGCCTGACCCATGTGCCCTACCATCTCGCAGCTGATTCGGAAAGGTCGCAAGGAGAAGGTCAAGCGCTCCAAATCGCCGGCCCTCCAGATGCGTCCGCAACTGCGCGGGGTTTGCCTCCAGGTCCGGACGATGACGCCGAAGAAACCGAACTCGGCCCTTCGGAAGATCGCCCGCGTTCGGCTGACCAACGGGATTGAGGTGACGGCTTACATCCCAGGCGAGGGGCATAACCTGCAGGAGCACTCCATCGTGCTGGTCCGCGGGGGAAGGGTGAAGGATCTCCCAGGCGTGCGCTATCACATTGTGCGCGGGACGCTGGATGCGGCCGGGGTTAACCAGCGACGGAAGTCCCGGTCGAAATATGGAGCGAAGAGGCCCAAGGAATGAGACGGCGGCGGATTGAAAAGAGGGTGGTTCACCCCGACCCACGGTTTGGCTCTCGGCTCGTTCAGCGCTTCGTCCACATGGTGATGATGGGAGGCAAAAAGTCGATTGCCGAGAAGATCGTTTATGGAGCCATTGACATGGCCAGTACGAAGGCGAACAGTCAGGACCCGCTTGCGGTTTTCCAGAAGGCGGTGGAGAACTCTCGGCCGCTGGTGGAGGTGAAGTCTAGGCGGGTGGGGGGGGCGACCTACCAGGTTCCGATCGAGGTGCGTCAGGACCGAGGCACCTTCTTGGCCTTGAAGTGGCTTCGGGATTTTGCCCGCGGCCGGGCCGGAAAACCGATGAAGGATAAATTGGCGGAGGAGCTGTTGGCGGCTTACCAGGGACAGGGCTCCGCAGTGAAACGGAAGGAAGACATGCACAAGATGGCGGAGGCCAATCAGGCCTTCAGCCATTACCGCTGGTAATCCATGGCTAGGACGCAGACTGAAATGACCGAATCCGACGGCGTGACCTACCCGCTGGAGAAGACCCGCAACATCGGGATCGTCGCCCACATCGACGCGGGCAAGACGACGACCACCGAGCGGATCCTCTTTTACACCGGCCGCATCCACAAGATCGGCGAGGTGGACGAGGGGACCACGACCACGGACTGGATGCCGCAGGAACAGGAGCGGGGCATCACGATCACGGCGGCCGCGATCACCACGTTCTGGAAGGATTACCGGATCAACATCATCGACACACCGGGCCACGTGGATTTTTCGGTCGAGGTGGAGCGCAGCCTCAAGGTTTTGGACGGCTGCATCGTGATCTTTGAAGCGCCCAGCGGTGTGGAGTCCGAATCGGAGCGGGTTTGGCGCGTGGCGGACCGCTACAAGGTGCCGCGACTCTGCTACATCAACAAGATGGACCGGCTGGGAGCCGATTTCTTCAGCACCTTCGAACAGATTGTCACCCGGCTGGGTGCGGTTCCGGTGGCCCTGCAGCTTCCGATCGGATCGGAGTCCAAGTTTGCAGGGGTGATCGACCTTCTGGAGATGAAGGCGATCCACTGGATCGATGAGCCCGGCATCCAGATGGAGGAAAAGCCGATTCCGGCGGAGATGGAGGCCCAGGCTAAGGAATGGCGGGCCAAACTCATAGAGAAGGTGGGTGAAGCGGACGAGGCGATCATGGAGAAGTTCATCCATGAAAAGGAGATCACGGTCGAGGAGCTGCGGGCGGCGATCCATCGGGCCACCATTGCGAACCAGATCGTTCCGGTTTTCACCGGTGCCTCTGCCCGGAACAAGGGGGTCCAACCCATCCTGGATGCGGTTTGTCAGTATCTGCCCTCTCCGCTCGATATTCCTCCGATCAGGGGCATCAACCCGAAGACGGAGCAAGAAGAGGAACGCTTGACCCAGGCGGACGCTCCTTTAAGCGCCCTCGCCTTTAAGATCATGAGCGACAAGTTTGTGGGCAGGCTCACCTTCCTTCGCGTCTACTCTGGAGTGATCCGATCCGGGGCCTATTACATGAATGCGAACAAGGGGGAACAGGAGCGGATCGGGAAGCTCGTCCGGATGCACGCCAACAAGCAGGAGATTGTCAAGGAAGTGAGTGCCGGGGACATCGTCGCAGCGGTCGGCCTGCAGGATACCAAGACCGGCGAGACGATCTGTGATAAAGATCATCCCATCTTGCTGGAGGGGATGCTCTTCCCGGAACCCGTGGTCTGGCTGGCGATCGAACCGGAGACCAAGCTGGATCAGGACAAGCTTGGTCTTGCCTTGAACCGGCTCCAGGATGAGGATCCGACGTTCAAGGTGCGGTACAACAGCGAAACTGCACAGACACTGATCGGCGGGATGGGGGAGCTCCACTTGGAGATTATCTTGGATCGGTTGAAGCGGGAGTTCAGCGTGAATACCAAGGCTGGGCCTCCGCAGGTTGCCTACAAGGAAACGATCACCCGAGCGGTGGAGGAAGTGGTAGGGAAGTTCATCCAGCAGAGTGGTGGGCGCGGTCAGTACGGACATGTGGTGATTGATGTAGAGCCCGGGGAGACAGGTTCGGGTGTTCTGTTTGAGAGCAAGATCGTCGGCGGAACAATCCCGAAGGAGTTCATCCCGGCGATCAAACAAGGGGTTCTGGAATGCGCGCAGGGAGGGGTGCTGGCCGGCTATCCGGTGATTAACATGTCGATCACCTTAGTGGACGGTTCCTTTCACGACGTCGACTCTTCTGAAATGGCATTCAAGATTGCCGGTTCCATTGCGCTGCGTGAAGCGGTGAAGCGGGCTGGCCCCGTTTTCCTGGAGCCGATCATGATGCTGGAGGTGGTGGTGCCGGAGGAGTTCGTGGGCCAGGTCATCGGAGACTTGAACAGCCGGCGCTGCCGGATCTTGGAAACAGGCCAGCGGGCAAACGTCAAGTTCATCCGCGGAGAAGTTCCCCTGGCGGAGATGTTCGGGTACGCGACCATCATCCGCAGCCTCACCCAAGGTCGGGGATCCTACACGATGGCACCCCTGAAGTACCAGCAGGTTCCACCCTCCTTGGCAGAAAAGATCAAGCTGGGAAAAGAGAAGAGGCGCTGATGGCGGAGCAGCGGGTGATTCGAATTAAGCTCAAGGGGTACGACCACCGGATCCTGGATCAATCGGCGGCGGAGATTGTAGAGTCTGCGCGGCGCACCGGGGCGGAGGTATCGGGGCCGGTCCCCTTGCCGACTAAGCGGGAGATCTACACGGTGCTGCGCTCTCCCCACGTCGATAAGAAATCACGCGAGCAATTTCAGATGAAGACGCACAAGCGGCTTTTGGACATCGTCAACCCCACTTCCAAGACTGTGGATGCCCTTCGCAAGCTGGATCTGCCCGCCGGCGTAGACGTGGAGATCAAGTAATGCGGCCAGGGGTCGGGCTCATCGCAAAAAAATTGGGCATGACCCAACTCTTTCGGGAGGATGGGCGGCCTGTGCCGGTGACTGTGCTCGAGGCGGGGCCCTGCCCGGTGGTTCTGGAGAGAACCCAGGAGCGGGACGGTTACCGCGCAGTTCAGCTGGGGTTTGAGGATCAGGATCCGAAGAGGCTTCCTAAGCCTTTGGCTGGGCATTTCACCAAGGCGGGCATCAGCCCCAAGCGGGTTTTAATGGAGTTTCGGATTACGCCGGAGGAACAGGTCAAGTCGGGATCGGTTGTCACCGTGGAAATCTTCAAGCCGGGGGATCGGGTGGATATCACCGGCCGGT
Organism: Candidatus Omnitrophota bacterium; assembly: GCA_023248095.1. Lineage (GTDB taxonomy): Bacteria > Omnitrophota > Gorgyraeia > 1-14-0-20-64-10 > 1-14-0-20-64-10 > JAHFFF01. Next base: position 11,500 of record JAHFFF010000012.1, read on the forward strand.
CCATCGGGAAAGGTTTTTCCGGCGGCATGAAGCGGTGGCATTGGAAGGGTGGGAAGCAAACTCATGGTTCCATGTCCCACAGGCGCCCAGGCTCCATTGGGTCCAGCACCGACCCATCGCGCGTTTTCAAGGGCCACCACCTCCCCGGCCATATGGGGGATCGGACGGTGACCACCCAGGCGATGGAGGTCGTTCGGGTGGATGCCCAGCAGAATCTATTGTTGGTCAAGGGCTCGGTGCCTGGAAGCGATGAAGGCATCCTGGTGATCCGGAAATCTCGAAAAGGCCCCAAGTTGATGGTCGCCCGGCCGCAGGGGAAGAAGAAGGTAACAGCTCAACCTGCCGGCGGGAAGCCGACTGCCGGAAAACCAGCCGCAGGGAAACAGCCGGCTAAGCCGGCGGCCCCTGCCGCGGCAAAGAAGAAGGGATAAGCACCGATGCCGGAGATCCAGCTGGTCAATTTAGAGGGGAAGGTGGTCGGAGCAGTTCCGACGCCCCAGCCGCTTGAAGGTCCGGTGAATGAGGCGGTGCTTTGGCAGGCGGTTCGGATGTACCTGGCCAATCAGCGGCAGGGGACTTCGGAAACGAAGACGCGAGGCCAGGTCAGCGGCGGCGGGAAAAAACCTTGGAGGCAGAAGCATACCGGGCGGGCCAGGGCCGGATCAAGCCGGAGCCCAATCTGGAGAAAGGGTGGGATTGTTTTTGGCCCGCATCCGAGAGAGCATCGATACGCGCTACCGGATAAGCTTCGGCGCACGGCATTGGTGAACAGCTTGAGAGACAAGTTCAGCAGCCAAGCAGTGACGGTGGTGCAAGGGGGGCTCGAGGGCCTCTCCCCAAAGACGAAGGTGTTGGCACAACTTTTACGCGAGATGCACGCCGAAAAGAAGGTTTTACTCGTCGTGGAAGGGGTGGCCCCTACGCTCCTTCGTATTTCCAGGAATTTATCCGATGTGCAGGTCAGGACAGCCTCTGATCTGACCTGCTACGATGTGCTGGCCAGCGACAAGCTGGTGGTAACCTCAGAGGCATTGAAACGGTTGGAGGCCCTTTCGGGCAGCAAGCCATGAGCCGGTTTTCAACGGATGTCATCAGGCAGATGATGAGGACCGAGAAAGGGACGCAGCTGGTGGGTCAGCGGAAGTACTTCTTCGCTGTGGACATCCGGGCGACCAAGGGGGAGATCCGGCGGGCGATTGAGGATCTATTCAAGGTCAAGGTCCACGATGTCAACACCGCCGTGATGCCGGGCAAGCCTCGCAGGGTTGGAGCCCGGTGGGGATGGAAGCCGAACTGGAAACGGGCGGTGGTGACCTTGGCGGAAGGATCAAAAATTGAGGTCGCCAGTTAGAGATGCCGAACAAGAGTTATAAACCTTACACGCACTCACGCCGGCACATGACGACGGCGGACTTCAGCAATCTGACCCGCAAGGAGCCAGAGAAGCGTCTGCTGTTGCCCTTGCGCAAATCGGGTGGGCGCAACTCCGATGGACACGTGACATCGCGTCATCGTGGGGGCGGGCACAAGCGGATGATTCGAATCGTTGATTTCAAGCGCAACCGGCGGGATCTTCCCGCCCGGGTGGTTGCCCTGGAATACGATCCGAACCGCTCGGCCCGACTGGCCCTGGTGGAATATCCGGACGGCGAGCGTCGGTACATCTTGGCCCCGCGGGAGCTTTCCATCGGGGCGCAGATCATGTCGGGGCCCGCTGCTGAGGTCTCGACCGGGAATGCCCTGCCCCTGGAGTTGATCCCGTTGGGGACGATGGTTCATTGCATAGAGCTGCAGCCTGGCCGAGGCGGACAGATTGTGCGCTCCGCTGGGGCCGCTGCGCAGGTTCTGGCCAAGGAAGGAGCTTATGCCACCTTAAGGCTGCCTTCCACCGAGATGCGGAAGGTTTCGCTGCAGTGCTACGCGACGGTAGGGCAGTTGGGCAACGAGGATCACGGGTCCATCTCCCTGGGCAAGGCCGGGCGTTCCAGGTGGCTGGGGCGGCGTCCTCAGTCGCGCGGCCTAGCGATGAACCCGCATGATCACCCGCATGGAGGTGGAGAGGGAAAGTCCGGTCAGGGTAACCCGCATCCGGTTTCTCCATGGGGTTGGCAGACTAAAGGGTTCAAGACTCGGAAGAAGCGCAAATTGAGCGACCGCTTCATCGTGAAGCGGCGCAACTAGAGGATCCCATGGGAAGATCGACTAGCAAAGGTCCCTTTGTAGACCAACACCTGATGGAAAAGATCGTTAAGCAGGGAAAGGGAGGCGAGCGCAAGCCGATCAAGACCTGGTCTCGGCGCTCCACCATTACGCCCGACTTCGTGGGGAATACCTTCCTGGTTCATAATGGGAACAAGTTCCTTCCGGTTTTTGTGACCGAGAATATGGTGGGGCATAAGCTGGGGGAGTTCTCGCCGACTCGGATCTTCAAGAAGCACGGGGTCAAGGGAGTCACCAAGCCCCCGGCGCCGACCTAATGGAAAGGAAGCAAGCCCAATGATAGCCAAGGCGAGGGGACGTTTTATTCCCATCTCCCCGCGGAAGATGCGGTTGGTGGCGCGGATGGTTCGCGGGTTGGATGTGCCGCGGGCGCAGGCGATCCTACAGCATCTTCCGAAAGGGGCTTGTCTTCCGATTTCGAAGGTGTTGGACAGCGCGGTGGCCAACGCCACCCGGGGCGGCACATGGACGGAGGAGCAATTGGTGGTTTCTCATATTTCAGCGGATGAGGGTCCGATGATGGAACGGTACCGCGCCGGCCCGATGGGGCGAGCCATGCCGATCCGCAAGCGGATGAGTCATTTAACCATTGAGCTGGAGTCAAAGGTGGGGGGCCAAACCAAACGTGGGACATAAAGTTCCTCCTTTAGCCAATCGGCTGGGGTTCAGCAAGGGCTGGAATTCCCGATGGTTTGCAAAGCGCCAGACCTTTGGCCTGATGTTGATGGAAGATGAAAGAATCCGTCGGCATCTGCGCAACGCCCTGTCGGGAGCTGCGGTAGCAAGGGTGGAGATTGAGCGGACTGCCAGCCGGGTTCGTGTGATCATTCACTCCGGGCGGCCCGGCATCATCATCGGCCGGCGCGGTGCGGACATCGACCGGTTGCGGGATGATCTCCATGGCATCACCAACCGAGAGCTGGTGATCGACATCAAGGAGGTGAAAAACCCTGCCATCGAGGCGCAACTGGTTGCCGAGAATGTTGCGTTCCAGTTGGAGCGCCAGATCGGTTTCCGCAGGGCAATGAAGCGGGCCATTCAAATGGGCATGAGCTCGGGAGGGTTGGGGATCCGAATTCGGTGCGCAGGACGGCTCGGTGGGGCGGAGATGTCCCGGGTGGAAACCTACAAGGACGGTACCGTTCCCCTGGGTACCTTCCGTGCCGACATCGATTTCGGATTCGCGGAGGCGAAAACCACTTACGGAAGGATTGGGGTCAAGTGCTGGGTCCATAGGGCACAGGCGGCGCCGGCAGAGACGACGGGATCAGGCAATCGGCCCGCGGAAGCGGGGGAAGCGGTGAGATAAAATGGCGCTCATCCCGAAGCGGGTCAAATATCGCAAGAGTCAGCGGCGCAGTCGGAAGGGGCTGGCGACTCGGGGTTCTTCTTTGGCTTTCGGCGAGTACGGGCTCAAGGTGCTGGAGAACGGTTGGATCAAGAACACGCAAATCGAGGCGGCCCGTGTGGCGCTGACCCGTCATGTCCGGCGAGGCGGACGGATCTACGTGCGGATCTTCCCGGATAAGCCGGTTACGAAGAAGCCGGCAGAGACCCGCATGGGCAAGGGTAAGGGAGAGCCGGAGTTCTGGGTGGCGGTGGTTCGCCGCGGCAAGGTGCTGGTGGAGATGGAGGGAATTCCGCAGGAGTTGGCTCGGGCGGCCCTGCGTCTGGCGGCAGCAAAGCTACCGCTGAGGACCCGATTCGTCACCCGGGAATCAGCCTAATCCAATGAAGATGGCAGAGCTGCAGGATATCAACTTGGAAGAACTGGCCCAGAAGCTGCAGGGCCTCAAGCGGGAGCTGTTCGACCTGAGGATGCAGCGGGCGGAAGGGAAGCTGACGCAGATGCACCGCATGCGGCAGGTTCGGCGCGATGTGGCCCGGGTCCTGACGGTCTTAAGGCAAAAGCAGAAGCCGGTCACTGCGGGAGGCAAGTCGTGACCCAAAAGATGGAGCGAAAACAGTTGGTGGGAAAGGTGATCTCCAACCAGATGATGTCGACGGTAGTGGTGGAGATGACCCGATTGGTGCGACATCCTGTTTACCCGCGGGTTATCCGGCAGCTCAAGAGGGTGAAGGCCCACGATGCTGTCCTAAAACTACGGGTAGGGGATGAGGTGCGGATCGAAGAGACCCGGCCGATCTCCAAGGATAAGCGTTGGCGCGTGGTGGAGGTTGTGCGGCGTGCTCCCGAGGCGGTCGGAGAGGTGCTTTCATGATTCGGATGCGTTCGATCCTGGACATCGCCGACAATACAGGCGCTAAGCGGGCCGCCATGATCGGTGTGTTGGGCCAGCATGGAAAACTGTGGGCCGAGATCGGCGACGTCATCACAGCCAACATCCGGGAGGTGACACCGGATTCGGCGGTCAAGAAGGGGGAGGTGGTCAGGGCGGTCGTGGTCCGCACACGCTCCCCGTTGCGCCGGCCGGACGGCTCCTCCATCCGATTCGACACCAACGCCGTCGTCCTGATTGATAACCAGAAGAACCCGAGGGGGACCAGGATCTTCGGTCCTGTCGCCCGGGAATTGAGGGAAAGGAATTTCACCAAGATCATTTCCCTAGCTCCGGAGGCGATCTAAGACCATGTTCCGAGTCAAACGAGACGATCAGGTGGTGGTAATCTCCGGCAAAGACCGAGGCAAGAGGGGAAAGGTGCGCCGGGTGTTGCCGGCCGACGGCCGAGTGGTGGTGGAAGGATTGAACCTCGTCAAGAAGAGCATGCGCCGGTCCGAGTCCAACCCGCAAGGGGCCATCCTCAGCAAGGAGAGCCCTCTGCCCCTGGACCGGGTCATCCCGATCTGCCCGCGTTGTAATCGAGGGGTTCGGATCGGATCTAAACAACTGGAAGACGGCAGCAAGTTGCGGGTTTGCCGGCGGTGCGGGGAGAGCTTTTAGCGATGGCGACGGCGGCACCAACCAAACTGGCTGTTCCCCGATTGCTGGAGCGATACCGGAAGGCGATTGCACCGGATCTGACAAAGAGATTTGGCTACTCCAACGCCCTGCGGGCCCCGCGGTTGACTAAGATTGTGCTGAATATGGGGGTGGGCCAAGGGGCGCAGGACATCAAGGTCGTCGAACAGGCGGCGAATGAGATGGCCATCATTACAGGCCAGCGGCCGGTGTTGACCAAGGCAAAGAAGGCCATCTCCAACTTCAAGATCAGGGAGGGGCAACCGATCGGGGTGAAGGTAACCCTTCGGCGGTACCGGATGTACGAGTTCTTGGACCGTCTGATCAGCATCGCGATGCCTCGAATCCGCGATTTCCGCGGGGTGGATGCGCGGGGGTTTGACGAGGGCGGAAATTACGCAATGGGGTTGAATGAACAGCTGATCTTCCCAGAGATCGAATACGATAAGGTCACACGCAACCAAGGGATGGACGTCATCATCTGTACGACGGCGAAGTCCCGAGAAGAGGCGTATGAACTGCTGAAGGCCCTGGGGATGCCCTTTAAGGAGGAGACGTTCCGTGGCGAAAAAAGCACAGCTCGAGCGGCAAAAGCTAACGCCTAAATTCCGCACCCGCCGCCATTCTCGATGTGCTCGCTGCGGGCGTTCGGGGGGGTATTACCAGAAGTTTCACCTCTGCCGGATTTGTTTACGGGAGTTGGCGCATCGGGGAGAGGTTCCGGGTATGACGAAAGCAAGCTGGTAAGGCCATGAGCCAGACCGATCCGATTGGAGATATGTTGACACGGATTCGAAACGGCAGCCGTGCAGGCAAGCCGCAGGTGGATGTTCCTGCCTCCCGTTTGGGAACGGCCATTGCCGACTGCCTGAAGCAGGAGGGATTCATCCAGAATTGGCGGTTGCTCAAGGAAGGGAATCCGCAGGGGATCCTTCGGGTCTATCTGAAGTACACCAAGGATCGCCGGCCGATCCTGCGCCAGATCAGGCGGGTTTCCAAACCGGGCCTGCGGATCTACGTGGGAAAGGCGAAGGTCCGGAAGGTTCTCTCCGGGATCGGGACCTCCATCCTGACGACCCCGAAGGGGGTTTTGACCGACACGCAGGCCAGGCTGCAGGCAGTGGGTGGGGAGGTCATCTGTCATGTCTGGTAATCGTGCAGGGGATCGAGCATGTCTCGCGTAGGGCAGATGCTGATCTCCATTCCGCCGCAGACCAAGGTGGAGGTACAGGGCGAGAAGATCGCGGTCGAGGGGCCCAAGGGGAAGCTGGTGCATCGGCTGCCGCCGGAGCTGACCGTTGAGAAGACGGATGCGCAACTGCGCGTCAAGCGCAACAGCGATGAGAAGCGGGTCAAGAGCTTACACGGCTTGCACCGGACCCTGATTCAGAACAT
>JAHFFF010000013.1 GCA_023248095.1 Candidatus Omnitrophota bacterium
TCCCTTCTGTCTGCAGTAGTCGGCGATCTTCTCCGCCTCGAAGGCGATGTGTCCTCCGATGTGGACGAGCCAGGCGGCTTTCGGATTCAATTGTTCCGCCTTTCGTGCAAAATCCTCGAAGGACATGCACAGATCCGTCCGATTGCAGTCCACAAACTCCACCCGGCCTCCGGCCTTCAGCACCGAAAGGGGGGTTGCCATGAAGGTGTTGGAAGGACAGAGGACCACCCGGTCGCGGACATTCACAAACTCCAGCGCCGCCAAGGCTGCCCCTGCCCAGCTGGACGTCGCCACCGAAGGCAGTTCGTTCCAGCCAGACCAGAGATCCTCGAACCGGGCCGTAAAGGGCCCCTCGCTCCACCGCTCCGATCGGAGGATGGCCTCCCACATCTCGTGCAGTCGGGCGGCGTCTCGTCCGTCGAAGCCGATGGCGAAGGTGGAACCGATGGGGTTCCTAAGATCGGAGAGCGGCATCCACCTTGCTCCAGATCTGATTCTGTTGCTCCTGTCGGAGTCGGTACCAGTCGATGTAGCGCTGAAGGCCCTCCCGGAAGGGAGTGAGCGGTCGCCACCCCAGTTCCAGTCTGGCCCGTGTGCTGTCAACCCTCTTCCCGGAAAAATCCCCGGGCCGAGCGGGGGTGCTGACGATCTGCGCGCCGTCTCCGACCATCTCCCGAACGCTCTCGGCGATTTGACGGATGGAGATTCGTTCCTCGCCATCCAGGTTGTACACCCGCTCGGCTGCGGAAGGCTTGAGTGCGAGTACCACCCCCTCGGCAAGATCCTCCACGTAGACGAACTGTCGGAACTGCTGACCGTCTCCGGCTACGGTGAGTGGTTCACCCCGCAGGGCCTTGCCCACGAAGAGCGGGATCACCGCTCCGTCCCTGGCCCGTGGACCGTATGGAATCCCAAAACGGAGGATTGTGTAGGGGAGTTGATACAGGGTGGAGTAGGATCGGCAGTAATACTCCGAGGCCAGTTTGGTGGCCGTGTACAAATGGGAGGGGGGCGGGATCGGAGTTTCCTCATCGACCTCCGGGCTCAGGCAGTCGCTGTAAACCCAGGTCGTGCTTCCATAGATGCAGCGCTGAATGTTGCAGCGACGGGCTGCCTCCAGGACAGAGAGGGTGCCTCTGACATTGACGCTTTCGGCATAGGAGGGATCTTCAAAAACATCTCTCACGTCCGCTACCGCCGCCAGATGAATCACCGCATGGGTCCCGTTCATCGCCAGCCGAAGTGCTTCCACATCGAGGATTGAGCCGATGAAATGCTCAACCGCCTGATGGTGCGCCGACCGGTGGTGATCGAAGATCAACGGCGTCACCCCGTGGGACATCAGGCGATCGACGACATGCGAACCGATAAAACCAGCCCCTCCCGTTACCAGAACTCTCATTGTGAACTCCCGGCGGTTTCCCGCTCACAGAAAAGTGGCCCAAGGCATTCTTGGAATGAGTACGGCATTCCCACCATGTTTCGGTTCAGCAGGTAGTCATCTGTCTGAGCCGTATTGACCCCAAAGATCGCAGTGGTGGCATTTCTAAAACCGGCTTTCTTGACCCGCTCCATCGTATCGCGGTCGAAATGTTGGGTGAGCCCCTCCGGGTAGGAGAAGGAATCCACCTCCTCACCCAGGACCTCCTCCAGGTTTTTCTTGGCAGCCCGGATCTGGAATTCCTTCTCCGCAGATGGGAGCCGGCTGAGGATGGCATGGTCCACGGTGTGTACACCGAAATCACACAGGCCGGAGCGATGCATCTGCCGTACCTGCTCCCAGGTCAACGTCCGGTAATCCTCGTAATAGTCTTGGGACGCGACGGCACACTCCCGGCTCAGTCCCTCCAAGGTTGCCTCGATCAGGTGCATCTCCTCCTTGAGCCGGCGCTTGATGGCCTTGAGCGCCGTTCTTTTCTCCTGGAGGGTGTGGAGCGGAAAGGTCTCCTGAAACGCGGCCACCTCCACTTGACCCCGGGACGTTTCATTCAAGAGATACTCCAGCCTGTCCACCCAGAACAACCGCCCGGTGCCAATGAATCCCGTGGAAAGGAAGAAGGTTGCCGGGATGCCAAACTGTTTCAAGATGGGAAAGGCCACGGAGAAGTTGTTCTCGAAGCCGTCGTCAAAGGTGACCGCCACCGAATGGGGCGGCAGGGTCCCGTGCCCCTTGCGTGCCGCTAGTTCCCGGAGTGGAAGCACCGTGTACTCGGTCGATAGTCGATCCATCTGTTGACGGAACTCCTCCTTCGGCAGATGCTTGCCGGAACAGTTCTCAATGCCGCGGTGCCTGGCCTGTGTGACACCGTGGTAGAGAAGGATCACAAATCGTGGTTCAGCGGAGCCGTCGAACATAGCGTGAAAAACGCCAGAGGGCGATCCTCCGTTTAAGGGGCGGGATGATGGAAAAATATCTCCCTTTTGAAAGGTCCTGCGGCGTGGCCCGAAGCGGTACTCCCCGTTCCAGCCGGTCGCAGATCTCCCCCATTCCTTCCGCCGCCAGCAGCGTCGTGGAGTAACGCAGCTGGTGCGGCTCGCAGCCGCGTTGAATCTTCAGCCTCTTTTGCCAGAGGATAGGCCCCGTATCCAAACGACTCTCCATCTGATGAAGGGTCGTGCCCACGTTCTCGAAGTCCCCGAAGTAGAATGCCCAGAGATCGGAGTCGAGGCCGCGATAGTTCGGCAGGATGCCACGGTGTACGTTCAGGCTAAGCCTCCCTTGTCCGAACAGTTGCGGCAACAGTCGGCCGGTCCCGAAGGCGATCAGAAGATCCGGTTTGAGATCCGAGATCCGGCCGATGCAGGCGGGGCCGTTCACGGTCTCCACTTCGCACAGCACTTGGTGACCTGAAAAACTGGAGGGGATCGCCTCTCCAAAGAAGTGATCCTCGAAATCCTCCTGCATGTCGAGGAACCGTTGAGGCGGTTTGGGATGATGCGGCCTCTCCGGTTCAAGGATCACGGTCAGATCTGCCCGCTGGGCCATCCGGTTGGCAAAGTAGCGATGATGCTTGGTGTCCGTGGTCAAGAGCACGCAGCGAAGCCGGCGCGCCACCTCTGAAGGGCGCTCAGGATCCACGGAGATCTGGCTGGAGGGGGAGTGGATCATGCCGATTGTGGCTCCCTTGCCTGCTCCAGTAGTATCCGTTCGACCAACCAGGCATCGAACGGTGTCTTGATCTGAAAGCTGCGATCGCGCGGCATGACAATGTGCCCGATCTTCCGACCCAGGTGGTTCTCCGATGTGACCACGTCCCGCCAAACGGCAAGGATCGCCCCGTTGTCCACGTAGAGTGCTTCCCTTTCGAACCGGAGCTGCCGGTGCATCCCGGGATTGAGGGGAAGCAGGCCATTCTCTCCATGCGAGAAATGCAGATCGTAATCCTCGTAGACACTGAGGATGCTGTCCACCGGGTGCAGCAGGAGGGTATCCAGCGCTTGGCGGATGAACTCATGCCGCCGAAGGGGCGAATGGACGCTGAGCATGACCAGTACATCGGGGAAGATCCCGCATTCCGTCTCCAGGTGCATCAGGGCGTCGTGAAGCACCTCGCTCACCCGGGTGGTCGGCTGAGACAGGCTGGGCAGGCGCTCCCTCACCAGGAGATCCGGCAGGCGCTGGCAGTACTCCGCTACCCGGACGTCCTCCGTGCTGACGAGGAGGGCGTCCATGATCCCGGATTCTCGGGCGGCCTCCAGCGTGTAATCGAGAAGCGGCTTACCGGCAAACGGCGTCAGCACAATGTTCGGGAGCGTCTTATGGTTGTTCCGGGCGGGTATAATCCCGACGATCCGGGGCTTGACCTTACCCCGGGTCCGATCGACAAGCTCCCGGGCGATCTGCTGCCGGGAGGTCAACATCTGGGATTCATTGGATGAGAGGGCGTCCGGGTGTTGACGATAATAGAACAACGGCGTCGAGATGTTGGCCACCGGATACCGATGCAGGATCTTGGACCAAAGTTCATACCCGTCCTGTGCGGTGGCTGTTTCGCTGTAGCCGCCCACGTTCTTTAAGATCCTCTTGCGGACCAAGGTGCACGCCCCATGCGGTGGAAGATCCAGAAGCTTGGCCTCCCGGCCAATTCTCTTCCGGTTCTCGACCCCCACCACCTTGCCGGCCGGGTCGACGTAAAAGTAGTTGGGGTAAACCAGGGCAACGTCCGGGTGCTGATCCAGGTAGGTGCTGAGGACCAGGAGGGCGCTCTCATCCAGAAAATCATCCGCGTCCAACCGCATGATGTACTCTCCCCGCGACTCCTCGAGCGCGAGATTTGCACATGGCCGGATCCCGCCCCGATTCGCCTGCCGGAAGAATCGGATCCGCTGGGGGTCTTGCTGATGGAACTGCTCCCCGATGCGGGCGGTCTCATCTTCCGAGGCATCGTCGATGAGGATCAGCTCCCAGTTCTTGAAGGTCTGGGCCAGGACGCTCTCGACCGCCTCAGACAGGTATCGTCCGTAGTTGTGGCTGAGACAGTAGAGGGTGACCTTGGGTCTATTCAAGGAGATGCTCCATTCGGATCTGTTGATCGTACCCAATCTCCACCTTTGCCCGTTTTCCGACCACTTGGTCGATGAGGGCGGCCGACAAGCCGGTTCCGGGGCGCTTGATGCCGATCATCTGCTGCGTGATGACCTCCCCCTTGCGGATGGCCCGTTCTGCGACCAGGCTCCTCCGGGCCCGCTCCCGAGCCAGCCGCTCGACCTCCTGCACCCGAATCTCCGGACTTCCCAGGACCTTTTCGCACAATCGGATGCCTTCCACCATAGCCCTGAGATCGGAAGGATTCGTGGAGAAGAAATGGCCAGAGCCTGTCCATGTCCGGTCGAGAGTGAAATGTTTCTCCACAATCCTGGCGCCTAAGGTGACCGCAATGGCCGGGATCATCATATGGGGGTCGGGCTCTGTGTGGTCGGAGTTTCCAATGACACAATCTGGAAAATGGTGGCGCAGGGTCTCGATCCTGCGCAGATGGGCCTGGTCTACGGGTGTGGGATAACTCATTGTGCAGGCCAGCAGGGCCACGCCCTGGGCTCCGTGTGCCTGCAGGATTTCCAGCGCGGCCCGGATCTCTGGGAGTTCGGCGGCGCCGGTGGAAAGGATGACCGGCTTCCGGAAAGAGGCCACGTGCCGCAGAAGGCGAACGTCCGGCAGGTCGCAGGAAGCGATCTTAAAAACCGGCATTCCCAGTTCGTTCAGCAGGGATGCGCTTTCGCAGTCGAATGGGGTTGAGAAGGCGATGAGGCCCTTGTGTTGGGCGTGCAAGAAGAGGGCTTGATACTCTTCCCTGCCGAAACGATCGAGCCTTTTATAGTAGGCCCACTGAGAGGTGTTTCCCTCGGGCCCATGCCAGTAACTTTCCACCTGCCGGTCTACCAGTCTCTCCGACTTATAGGTCTGAAACTTAATGGCGTCTGCCCCTGCCTCGGCCGCCGCATCCACCATGCGCAATGCGGTGTTCAAATCGCACATGTGGTTGCAAGCCGCTTCCGCGACGATGAAGGCCGGGCCCTCTTCGCAGATGAGCCGGCCGGCGATCTTCAGGGTGGCCGTTACCATTCCTTTTGAACCGGTTTGACCTGGTTCTCCTCGTAGATCCTTTCCACGTACGTCACGCGCGGGTCTGATCTTCCATAGAGGACGCGCGCGTAACTGAGAAACCCCTCCGGATAGATGAAGCCGTTGCGGTCCTTAAACTCATAGAGTTTATGGGAGTCGACCAGATGGTACCAGTCGCTCTTGGGAATGCCTAGGTAGACAAAGGCGTCGATCGCCTTGGGTTTAAGGGTCTCCATCAGGCTCTCCGTCTGCCGGCGGTCCTCCGGGGCCTCTCCGGGAGAGCCGTAGATCCAGGTGGTGTAGGTTCCGATGCCGTTGGCATGAAGGAGGGGGAACTTTTCAACGAAGTCGGAGCGGGTTTCCAGCTTCTCCATGATCTTGAGAATCCGGTCACTGCCGCTTTCCACCCCGATGTACAGACCGATGCAGCCGGCCTTTGCCATCTTTTCGACGCTTTGCGGGGTCAGGCGATTGACCCGGCTCTCGCAGGCCCACTGGATCTTCAGTCCATGCGAGATGATCAGGTCACAGAGCTCCTCCACCCGTTTCGGATTGACGGTGAAGTTGTCCTCTCGGAAATAGATGCCCCGCACCCCGTATCTCTCCGACAGGAAGAGGATGTGCTCAAAGATCCGTTGGGCCGTAATGTGCCGGAAGCGGGCCCCCGAAACTTCTTGGACACCGCAGAACTTGCAGGGGAAAGGACATCCCCTGCTGGTGTTGAGGGAGACCGTGGGGTAGATCTCCTCCCGCCCGAACAGCTTGAGCCGCCAGTTGTACGGCTTGTCCCAGAAAAAGTCCAGGTCCGGCCACGGAAGGTGGTCCATCTCCTCCTGAGGCACCTGCACGCCGGGCACAAGTCGGCGTTTCTCGCGGCCCTCCACGATCTCCCGGATCGCGTATTCCCCCTCACCGTAGACGACGTAATCAAAGGTCTCCGGGATGGTTTCAGGCATCACGGAAGGATGCGGGCCTCCGCACATCTGTGGGATGTGCGGGTATTCCTTTTTCAGCTCCCGGCTCAGCTCCACTGCCGTGTCGAAGGACATCGTGTGGATGTACATCCCGATGTAATCCGGCTGAAATTCCCGGATCACCTGGTCCAGGTCGGTGCCCAGCTGCATGGTCCCATCGGAGTTGTTCTGATGCATACCGCCTCGGGAATCCCCCTCCAGGGTGGTGAGGTCTCCCTGCATGGTCCGGGCCAGATTGAGGCCGCTGAGGTCCTGTTTCTTTCTCCAGGGCGACTCGACGGCCGTTCGGGTCCCGCGGAATTTCCAGCTGAAGGCGTAGAGATCCACGATCTTGCATTCATGTCCATGGTTGGCCAGGTAAGCAGCCAGGAATCCCAGCCCCTGGGGTGCTCGGTTATCCCCGAAGTGCAGCGGGGTGTAATCGGGGCGCGGACGCGGTGCGGTCAGCAGAAGGATCCGCAAGGTTCCTCCCATGCCTCCAAGATTTCCTGAAGGCCAAAGTCGATCCCCCGCGGAAGCAACCGCTGGAAGATGCCCTGCACCCGCTGGAAATCCTCATCGGTGTTCACCGCCCAGTTAAGATCGGGACGACAGACCCCTTCCCACCGGCCGCGGGCCTCCACGTAGCCCAGGCGGAACAACCCCGGATGCTCGTAGATGAAGGAGGTGGAATGTTCCCGGTGACGAGGCTCTACGGAGAACTGCTCAGATCGGGCCAGCACCGCGTGGGAGAATACCTGCACCCGGATGCCGCGAGGAAAGCACCGCGATCCTTGCGGCGCGTGGGGATACTCTGAGGTAAGGCTGGCGACGTAGTCGCAGTCTCCCACCTGGTATCGCTCGAAGACGGCATCCACCAAGGCGGGATCCACCAGTGGGTTGTCTCCTAGGATCTCCACGATGGGGTCAGCCTTGCATATCTCGCTGGCTTGGAGGATACGGCCCAAAACGTCTTCCACCGATCCCCGGCTGCAGCCGATCCCCAGCCTGCCGGCCCAATCGGCCAGGGCATCATCTTCTCTTTGGGAAGTCGTTGCCAGTACGACCTGAGATATGGAATGTGCGCGGGAGACCCTCTCAACCAGTCGTTCCAACATCGGTTTGCCCGCAATCAACCGCATCGGTTTTCCGGGAAGACGATGGGATCCCATGCGGGCGACGAGAATGGCCGTTGTCATGGAGGCCCTCCAAATCGAAGTGAGTATTCCCGTCGCAGGACGCCGTATTCGATGATATCCAGGTAGCGGTTTTGCTTGAAGGTCGCCTGCCGACGGCGGCCCTCTTCCTTCATGCAGAGGAAACGGGCCAAGCGGCGCATCGGCTGGTTCGATTCGAAGGTTCCGCAGTAGACTCGGTTGAGGTTCAGGGCGAAGAAGGCGTGGTCCAGCAGCAGACGGGCCGCCTCCTTGGAGTAGCCTTTCCCCCAGGAATTCTTGTCGCCGATCACGATCGCCAACTCCGCTGTCCTGGAGATTGTGTTGATCCGCTTGAGAGCGATGTTCCCAATGTGTTGGTCTCCCTGACGCTTGGCAATGGCCAGGATAAGCTCGCTTTGGGAGGAATGGGCCCGCTGAATGTATTGCAGGGCGTCCTGCGCTGTGTAGGGAAAGAAGTGATGGCCGTTTCCCGCGCAGACCGCCGAATCGTTGAACCATTCGAGATAGGGGCCGGAGGCATCCTCCTTTCGCAGGGGACGCAGCATCAGCCGTTTTCCCAGAAGGAAGGGCACCCTTCGCTCTTTCCCGGATGGACGCTTGCGTACCTTAGCCGGCATGTAATTTCTCCCGGATGATTTCCGAGCCCAGCAATTCCTGCAGTTGCTGAAGGACCCGCTGCGTCCCCTGGCCATCGGTCAGGCTGTCGGGTAGCTTCTTACGATCGCTGAGTGTGCCGTTTCCAACCAGGACCTTTTCAAGCTCGTGACGTAGCTGTTCTGCGTTACCGCAGCGGTTCAGGTACCCGGCCCGGCTCAGCATGAGACCGTCCCTCTCTTCTTCCGGTGGGCGGATGCTGATGACCGCCCGACCCAACAGATACCCCTTGACCAAGGTCTGACTCGTCAGCCCAACCACGCCATCGGCGATTTTAAGCAGGAGATTTGCCCCTTCCCCGTGCGCGATCTTGACGGGAACAGGGGTGCCCAGGATTCGCTGCCTCCACTCTCGCTCATCCTCTCGGGGATGCAGCTTGAGGAGCAGTTTGCATCGCCCCTCAGTGGGAAGCCCAGTCAGGCTCCTCAAGAGCCAACTCCAGGCCTGTTCTACCCCTGGCGACGGCTGAGAAAAAAAGACAAGGAGCCTCTCATCAAGATCCAATCCCCACCCCCTTCTCAGATTGGCCCGCTCCTGCTTCGACTCTGGGCGACTGGTCCAACGGGCCAGCTCGTCAAAACCGGGGTGGCCGACGACCCGCAGGCAATCCCACGGGAAACCTTCTTCAACCATTTCCTCCAGGGCAAAATCATCCATCACCCCGATTCGATCCGGCAGCAGATCCTTCGATAGTACGCCTTCTCCATGGTTCAGAAAGCGTTCCCGGTAATGAATCCAAGAATCCAGTAGGGTCAAGGAGGGAGTCCCCTGTCTGCGCGCCGTTCGGAGGAACGATGGCTCAAGATCGGAACCCCAACTCGTTCCGGTGAGCAGGAGATCCGGCGCTGTGTCAGGGATTCTTTCCTCCACCGGGAATCCCTCTGCCCGAAAACAATCGGCAGCCTCCGTACGGGCTATGACCTTGATCCTCGGACCCCACTCTGGCCGGAGGGCTTTGAGGACCGGGATCAGCGCCTCCGCTCCCCCTCGCGCTTGCGCGACGGCTAGGAGCATCGTTGAAGCTCCGATCGAGCGGCCCAGACCTTCCTGAACGCGGCAACGATCCGGTCCATGTGGTGCTCCGACAGAGGCCAACGGCAAAATCTCCCGAACACCAGCTCTTCTTGGTGCAGTTTTTCCGCAACGGGACAGAACGCTTGGGGGCAGCGCCTCCGGAAGATCGGTTCCAAGTAAATGGGCCGTTGGTAGTCTGCTCGCAGGGGAACCCCCTCGGCTTGGACAGCTCGGAGGAAGAGCTCTCGTGAAATCCCCCAGACCTGACGATCAAACCTCATGGGATAGACGTAGTACACCCGCTGGGTTCCCTCTTGAGTGGGGGGCGGCAATCGGAGGCCCGGGATCTCTGAGAGGCCGGCAGTCAGGTAGGAGGCGAGATGAATTTGATGTTCCGTCAACCCATCCAACTTCTTCAGCTGGGCGCAGGCGACCGCCGCTTCCAGTTCCGTCATCCGGAAGTTCCCACCGAAGATGTTGGTCCAATTCGCCAGGCCCAACCCTTCCACAGCGACCTCACCGTGGTTGCGGATGAGACGGAGGCGTTGGGCCCATTCATCGCTGTCTGTGATCAGAACTCCTCCTTCCCCGCAATGGATCGTCTTGTGAATGTTCAGGCTGAAGCCGCCCATATCTCCCAGCGTTCCGACCCCTCGTCCCCGGTAGGTTGCTCCAGGGGCCTGCGCGCAATCCTCAATCAATGGCAGGCGGTGGTCTCGGGCTACAGCGAGAAGGCCCTCCATATCTGCCGGGCATCCGAAGAGATGAACCACCAGAATGGCCCGCGTCCGGGAGGTGATCCGCTGCCTCACGGAACGGGGGTCCAAACCGAAGGTGTCTGGTTCGATATCCGCGAAGACCGGGACGCCGCCATAGAAAAGGACACTGGTTGCTGAGGCGCTCATCGTCAAGGGTGGGAGGATGACCTCATCCCCAGGCCCAATCCCGATCGCTCCGATGGCCGCGATTAACCCAGAGGTCAGGGAGTTGAAGCTGACCGCGTGTCTTGACTCAAAACGGGCGGCCCATTCCCGTTCCAGCCGCCGGATCTTTACTCCTCCCAGAAACTCCTCTCCTGCCCCAGCCCGAAACCCAGAGAGAACACCAGATTCCAACACTTCGAGAACCTCTCTCTTTTCCTCAGGGCCGATGGTGTTCGTCACAGGCCACGGGGTTTCGCAGATGGGTGTTCCCCCCAGAAGCGCTAGCTGAGAATCTTCTGCCAGCTTCATTCTCTCTTGAGTTTTCTGCACCCTTCCCTCGCTTGAGTCTCGATTCTCTCCGCCCAGGAGAGTGCTCGCACGCCGTCCATCAACGTGCAAGCGGGGTCCCTGCCCTCCTCCAGGCTTGCGATCAGATCCTCAACGGCGAAGCGGATGGAATCGGCGAAGCCGCTCCCCTCTTGCTGGGGCTCTGCCACGAGCTGATGGAATGCAAGGCGGCCCGTCCTCTCCTGCAGAGGATAATATTCCACCTGGTGCCCCTGGTCGGTGAAACGCAGACGTCCTGTCGTACCCACGAAATCCACCTCGAACAGGAAGAAAGAATCTGGGTCGCATGCCTCCACCCGCGCCAGCGCACCATCCTCCCAAGCAAGCTGAAAGCTCACCGTGGGATCTCCGCTCAGGTGCACTGCCTGTGCCCCGATGACCTCGGCCGGCTCTCCAAGAAACCAGCAGAGCAAATCGATCAGATGTGTCCCATTATTGTACAACCCTTTTGTGTAGGCTGCGTGCACATACTGGATCCTACCCAGCAGGCCCCCCCGCACCTGATTCGCCAATCGCCGGTAGACCGGGCAGAACCGTCTTCCGTAATTGACCGCTACAACCACGGAGGAATCCTTGGCCATTGTCGCCAGCCTGCAGGCCTCCTCCAGTGTCGAGGCGACAGGTTTCTCCAACAGAACGCCGCCGCATTCCCCGCGCATAAGCAGTTCATGCAGGATCTCCGCGTGTGTTTGGGTGGGGCTACAGAGGCTGATCAAGTCGAGCCTTTCCTTTTGCAACAGGGAGTGGTGATCGGCATAGAGACGTGGAATCCTCCAGCGGGCCCCCGCCCTCTTCAGCCGGGAAGGGTCCGGATCAGATGCCGCTATAAGCTCTGTCTTTACGCAGGCGCGATATGATTCCGCGTGGCAACGGATCCGGGAGGAACCGGTCGGGTCGGTGTCTGTTCCAATTCGACCGCAACCGATTAATCCAACCCGGTAGGGGGCGTCGTTCATGGTGCAACTCCCGCGTGGGCTGGTCGCAGTTCCAGCGGGAGCCGAGATCCGCGACCGTCAACCTCCTCCACCGCTTGGAGGATGGCGTCCCGGAAGCGCTCGGCGTTTCTTCCGTCCGTGTAGAAGGAGAAATCCTGGGCCAGCAGCGTCATGCCCCGAGCGCCTGGGGGATTCCCGTTTTGCGTGGCACGGACGGCGGCTACCAGATCTGCGCTGTTCTTGAGAATCAGGCTGGGGTCATAATAGCCGTATGCCTTTTCCCCGGTCGTCATGAAATCAAAGGTGACACACGGTTTGCCCGAACCGGCCGATTCAATCATCCCAGTGGAATGGTTGCTGGAGATCACCAGATCACTTAAGGCCATCCACTCCGGTGTGGAAAACTCAGAGATATCCTCTGTAACCCTCGGCTCCTCCGCGAGAATCTGTGCCAGGCCCTCCTGCATCCATTGCTTGCGTTGGTCTGGTGCTCGGAATCTGCAGACAAGTTGGAACGAACCGGTCAGATCCTGAAGCCGCCGCAGCCCCTCCAGAAGCTCGCGGACCCGCGAGCGCAGGATGTACCAGGAGAGGGAGGGCAGCAGCAGGACAACCAGAGGACGGTGCCCGCCGAAGAGGGCTGTGTACCGGCGCTGCAATTCCTCCGCGCGTGCCGAGTGAAGGATGCTCCGGACGCGGTCGATGCGATAGAAACCCACCGGAACAGAGCGGGAAGGATCCCAGTGTCCTTCGTGCATCCGCAGAAAGGCCTCACCCCAAATGCAGTGCCGGTGGATATGGGTGTAGCGGAGTGTGGGCAACACCCAGGGAGCCGCCGGACTGCCGTGATGCATACCGACGGTGAGGCGGCCGAGACGGTCAGCCAGCACCGTCCGGACGACGTGTGTGGGGGAGTAATCCTGGAACTCTACGGAAACCTTGAAACGGACGCGATTGGCGAAGAGGGACTCCCGAAGGTAATGCCGGGCAAAGCCGGCTGCAATACAGGAAAACCGCGGTTCCTCTGTCCAGGCCGCGGGTCTGAGCATCCGCCATGTAAGAAACCCCCAGAACCGGAGTGTTTCCCAAAGGGAACGGGGATCAAGTGGAAACTCCTCTGGATCCACGTAACGGATGCCGCGCGCCTTCATCTGCTCGATCTGCTGCGCCCGCTCTTGGGGAGGGAACTTCCAACTGCTGAAGTAGAAAAGAACTCGGTCCGATGGTAGGTGCGGATTCAGAAGTAGATCGTCTCTGTGTCCTGCTCCCTTGAAGGTGGGTTCGGCGAAGCCATTGATCAAGGGGGTGACGACATCGGCTGAGTAGGTAGGCGGCTGGCCGATTCTGATCCGGCCTCGGAGGAGAGAATGTACCAACGGCTCCAGGATGTAGGCCAGAACCTGAAGGATGTTGAACAGGGTGAGAAGGCAGCAGGCACGCGCCAGAAAACTTTTGAACCGCAGGAAATGGCGGGCAATGCGGGGGACGGCGGCCCGGTACTCCGCATCTGAGAAGAAAGGTGTATGGAAACCGTATCGGTCCGAGGAGGCAGAGAGCATGCGCAGGGGACCTGCCCCCGTAAGGTGCCGCCCGATCCTGTAGTAGAGGCTCTCCGAGAGAACCCAGGGTAGCAGACAGATCTTGGTGTACCGCTCCGCAGCAAGAAGACCGGCCCGAGTGGCGATCGTGTGAAAGGAAACTCCCGTGGAGAGGTGCGCAAAGAGGCGATCCACCGCAGGGTCGGAAGAGGCGTTATTTTCCAGCCAGAGCGAAAGATAGAGATCATCCGGGATGGTTTCCACACGAGCGTGTGGGTTCAGCAGATGCAGGAACCCCTTGAGATTCCTACCGGGGATTGGAGGGTATTGCGACAGAGACAGGTCCCTGTATTGGAAGAAGATAATCCGGTCGCAACTGCGTACCTGGCTGTAAGATAGCAACAAAAGTAACCACGAGGGTTTCTGAACAAAAAGGGTACCCCTGTTCATTCTATGAACATGCCAAACAGGCTAAGGGATGTCAAGAAAATTTCGGAGGGTTGGGCCTACTTGATGATGTATGCGGTTGGCTGCCGCGTAAAGGGGACCCCGTGAATCGGCACATCCTCTCCCAGCACTTCGTGGAGGGCGGCGGTCTCTCCCGCCCAACTTGGGATGTTGTATTGATCGAATACCATAACACCTCCCTTGAGTAGCCTCGGATAAAGCAGCTCAATGCCCACCTTGGTTGGGGAGTAGAGGTCGGCGTCTAGGTAGATGAAGGAAAATCGAACATCCTTGCGCTCTTCCAGAAATCGAGGAAGGGTATCCTCCATGCGGCCCTTGACGAGCTGGACCCATTCCTGCAGTTGATACAGGCGCAAGACATCCTCTAAAAGTTCTGGATTACCCTGGTAGCTGCCTTCCCCGCCTGCGGGGCTTAAATCCTTTTGACTGTCAAATGACTGCAACCCTTGGAATGAATCAAAGCCGAACACCTCGACATTACCCTTGGGTCTCAAGATACTGATCAGCTTGGCCAGATAGACGAGGTTGGACCCATTCCAACACCCCAGCTCACAAAAATGGCCGGGCAAATCGACCGCCTTCTTCACCAACTCATAGATCGCCAATGCCCTGGAGATGTTGCCCACTCCGCTGAACAACGGCCAGTTATCCGCAATGAACCAAAAGGGGGCCTCGTTATACTTCTCCGCGAAACGATTCCTTTGATCAAAATACGCTTGATCTTCGGATTTAAACTTTTGGGTGGTCGACATCTCAAAACCTCCTCTTATTTGACGGCTTCCACCGAAGCGGTCCCTTCTCCTTCCGACTGTAGGCGCCAGAGGCGGGCATACAGGCTGTTACGCCTCAGGAGCTCGGCATGCCTACCCTGCTCTGTCAGCTGACCGTGTTCGAGTACCAGGATCTGGTCCGCTCGGGTGACCGTGGAAAGTCGGTGGGAGATCACAAGAATGGTGCGAATGTGTCGTTGCTGGTCCAGCGCCTCTTGGATGAAGCGCTCCGATTCGCTATCCAGGGCGCTTGTTGCCTCGTCCAGGATCAAAAGATCGGGTTGGCGGATCAGGGCCCGAGCCAATGCAATGCGCTGACGCTGCCCTCCGGAAAGGCGGAAGCCCCGGCTTCCGATGACGGTTTGATAGCCTTCTTCCAGGCGGGATGCAAATTCCTCCACGCGGGCGGCACGGGCGGCTTGCAGGATCTCCTCCGAACGGGCGTCGCGCCGTCCGAAGGCAATGTTCTCCCAAAGGGTTCCGTGAAACAGAAATGGATCCTGCGAGACGACACCCAGGCGATTCCTCCATGCCTCGATGGGAATCTCTTCCAGAGAGGTGCCATCGATCAGGATCTGGCCGTTCGTCGGAGGATAGAGCCGGACGAGAAGATCTGCAATGGAGGATTTCCCCGCACCGGATGTTCCTACCAGGGCAACCATGCTCCCCTTGGGAAGCGTACAGGAGAAGCCCCGGAGCGCGGGCGATTCCTTGGGGCGGTACTGGAGGCTCACGTTCCGGAACTCGATCTGGTCCTTCAGCCGGAAGTTTTCCCACCGGCCGGTCGGGTCTGAGACGGCCTCCTCCTCCGACTCGGAAAGAAACTGGATAACCTGTTTGAGATGCGGCAGCAGACCGGCGATGGCAGCCAGGCTGGTGTGGACTGCCCCGAGTCGGGGCGTCATCCGATGGACCGCCACAAGGAAGGCCAGGAGGGAGGGGAGGATTTGTTGAGCACGCGATCCGGACCACAGGTAGCCGCCGACCAGAAACACTGCCGCACCCAAGAGCATCAGCAGGTCGATTGCAGGCTCGACCAAGGAACCCCAAACCGTAGCAGCCCGGGATGCGCTCATCCCCTCCGATGCCATCCTCTTCACTCGCTGGACGGCCTCCTCCTCGCGAGCGAAGGTGTGGATCTCGCGAATCCCCTGCAGAAACTCCGTGGTCTGCTGCAGAATGGACTGCGTCGCTTGGGTAAAGGAACTTGCGTGCCGCCCGACATGGAGAATGATTCGGCTCAGCAAGGTGGAGATCAGGGCGTAGACCACGAGCGCTATGAGGCTGAGTCGCCAAGACAGAGACAGCAGGAGGGCGAGATAGACTGCGGCGAGAAGGCAGCTTCGGATCAGCAGATTCAGTTGAGAGAGGAACTCATGAAGGTACTGGGCTTGATTGAGGAGGTGGGTGAGATCTCCAAGCCGATAGGCCGAGACGCGCGAAAACGGAAGACGGACGATCTTCTGGAAGATGCGGTGGTAGGCCTCGGCCTGCACGAGCGCCTGGAGCTGGGCCGTTGCGTAGGATGCCGAGAACTGCAGCACGGAACGCAGCATCTGGCTGCCGATGGCCAGGGATGCCAGGACGAAGAACAGTTTTTCACGACCCAAGGATCCGGACCAGGAACTCAGCCAGTTCCAAGAATGGGCGAAAAGGGGAGATTCCGCAGAGGGAGCGGTACCCACCAGGACGTGCAGGCCCAATGCCAGAAAGGCGATGGAGCTGCCCTCGAAGAGAACAGCAGCCAGATTGGCAAGGCCGGCAAGAATGCCCCATCCACATCCGTTCCGGCTCAGGTGCCAGAAGATGCGTACGTCCAGCCAACGTGAATTCAGGGAATCAGATTGCATTGTCAAGGTCTTATCCGCTGCCCCGGGAGGGATCGGAGCCACACCTCCAGGGTCAGCAGCAGCCAAAGCTGCTGTCCCACATCCTCTGCTCCTCCTTCATGCCGGGCGATCAGCTGCCGTATAGGTTGATCCTGCAGATACTGGAATATCCGGGGCCGGCCCGAACAGAGAAGGTCCTTCAAGGGTTCCCTCCAGGATCCGCGGAACCAGGCTCCCAGTGGAACGCCAAACCCCATCTTGCCTCTTCCGCGGATGGCAGGTGGCAGAAGGTCATCGAAGGCGCGGCGTAGGACCCATTTACCGCAGGACCCCTTGAGCTTCAGGTCATCGGGCAGGCGGAATGCCCACTCGATCAGCGCGGTGTCGAGGAAGGGAGATCTTGTTTCCAACCCATGGGCCATGCTGCAACGGTCCATCTTGACGTGGAGGTCATTCGGCAGGTACTCCCTGAAGTTTTGACGGAGCAGCCGCGATAGAGGGCCAACGGCCCCGTTCCCAGATGAATGGCCCTGGGCTGTCTCCAGGGCCAATGCGCTGGCCAGCGATGATGGGGTCCGGAGGAATCCCTCCGGACGGGAGATGACGCTGCGCCACAAGAGGCAACGCTCCAAGAGGGGTCGGTCTGCCGCCTCAAGGAGTCTCCCCAAGCGATGAGGGAAGGAGCGTACATGTCCTCCCTTCAGCATGGAGGCCGGTCGGAGCAGGACGGAGGCGCTCTTCCAAAACCAATGCGGCCATCGTTCCACCAGGAGCGCCGCGCGAAAGCGGTCGTAACCGGCAAAGAGCTCGTCTCCTCCATCCCCATTCAGCGCCACGGTGACGTGAGAACGGGTCCATTGGGATAACAGATAAGTTGGAAGCGCAGAGGAGTCCCCGAAGGGCTGATCGTGATGCCATACGAGCTTCTCGATGAGGGAGAATGGCTGCGGCGAGAGGGTGAAGACGGTATGCACTGTTTTAAAACGATCCGCGGCGACCTGAGCAAAGGCGGTCTCGTTGAATCGAGGATCCCCCTCGAAACCGATGCTGAAGGTCTTCAGCTGTCCCGATCCGAGCTCCCGAGACATAAGGCCCACGACGATGGTTGAGTCAATTCCACCGCTGAGGAAGGCCCCTAACGGTACGTCGCTGACCAGCCTCTTCCGGACTGCGGTCGTCAGGAGATCGCGCAATTCTCCTAGGGTCTTTTCCAGCGGGACCCGGTGGGCCTCCTGGGCCATCGGAAGCTGCCAGTAGAGCTCCGTGTGGGGCTCCCTCGCTTGACCGCTGAAGCGAAGGAGGGTCGCCGGCGGGACCTGCCGGATGCCGCGGTAAAGGGTCCGGTCTACGGGAAGGGATCCAAACATCAATAGATAGGGGAGAAGTTCCTCCTCGATTTCAACGGGAACGTGGCCGTGCGGCAGGAGCGCCTTAATCTCGGAACCAAAGGCGGTGCAGCGGCCGTCCGTCCAGTAGTACAGCGGCTTCTTGCCGGTTCGGTCTCTCGCCAACAGAAGCTCTTGGGATCGTCCGTCCCATATCGCCAGGGCGAACATCCCATCCAGTCGCCGAATGGCCTGACTGCCCCACCGCTCATAGGCGCGGAGGACCACCTCCGTATCCGATTGGCTTCGGAAGGAGCAGCCGGCGGAAGAAAGCTCTTTCCTCAGCTCCCGGAAGTTGTATATCTCCCCGTTGAACAGGAGCCAGACATCTCCTGATTCCCCGGCCATCGGTTGGCGGGCCGCGGAGGA
>JAHFFF010000148.1 GCA_023248095.1 Candidatus Omnitrophota bacterium
GGGTCGGAGAGGCGTTCGGCCTGTTCGGACTGATCAGCCGGCTCTCTGCAGTCGCCGGCCCGGTGGCCTGGGCGCTTTTACTTTGGCTTGCAACCCCGCTGGGGCATGAGCGCTATCGGTGGGCGATGCTGAGCCTGGTCGCCGTTTCCTTCATCAGCTGGTGGATGTACCGTCAGCTTGGCCGGGACGAGAGATTGGTTTTTGGTAGAATAGGTAAAAGAGGGTAGAGGGTTATTCGGCAAGCTGGTGCTAAAAACCTAACGGGGTCAGGAGTTTGAGATGGCTGTAACGGAAGAGGCGGTTTTAGCAGCCCTGAAGAGGGTAGAGGATCCTGAGCTGCATCGGGATGTGATCTCCCTTGGGATGATCAAGGATGTAAAGGTCAGCGCCGGGACGGTCAGCCTCACCCTCGTGTTGACCACTCCCGCTTGCCCGGTCCGCCAAAAGTTTGAGAGTGATGTACGGACGGCGGTAGCGGCCATCCCCGGGGTAACCGGCGTCAACCTTGCCACCACTGCGCAGGTGCGGTCCGTCCGTTCCTTCGACCAGCAGAGCATCCCCGGCATCCGCAACGTGATCGCCATCGCCAGCGGCAAGGGGGGAGTGGGCAAGACGACCGTCAGCGTCAACCTTGCAGTCGCCCTGGCGAAGGACGGCGCTAAGGTGGGCCTCATGGATGCGGACATTTACGGCCCGAACGTTCCCTTGATGATGGGCCTGGGCAGCCTGCCGCCGATGAGGGACCAGCGGATCGTCCCCGCGGAGAACTTCGGCGTGAAGGTCATGTCGATGGGATTTCTCGTTAAACCGGCCGAGGCGGTGATCTGGCGAGGGCCCATGCTGCATGGCGCCATCAACAAATTCCTGAAGGAGGTTGAGTGGGGCGACCTGGACTATCTGCTCTGCGATTTACCACCTGGGACAGGTGATGTCCAGCTTTCCCTCTGTCAGGTGATCTCCATGAGTGGGGCGCTCATCGTCACGACACCGCAGGACGTTGCCCTCTTGGACGTGCGCAAATCGATCTCGATGTTTGAAAAGGTCAAGGTGCCGATCCTCGGCGTGGTGGAGAATATGTCCTCCTTCATTTGCCCTCACTGCAGCAAATCGACCGACATCTTTTCCAAGGGCGGCGGTGCCCGTGCGGCCGAGGAGCTTAAGATTCCCTTCTTGGGAGAAGTTCCGCTGGTTCCCGAGGTGCGCGAAGGATCCGATTCGGGCCATCCGATTACACTCACTCACCCCGATTCGCCCGCGGCCAAGGCATTTGTTGAGATCGCCCGAAAACTTGCCGGGCAGGTGAGCATCCTGGCGGCCCAGGAACAGGAGCATCTGAAATCAGCTTGGAAAGTTTAGCCAAGATTCCGATTCAACCGGATCGGATTCTGGACTGCTACGGGATGTTGTGCCCCATGCCGGTGCGCAAGACAGCAGAGACGTTGCATGAGATGCGGTTTGGGCAGATCCTGCAGGTTATCGCCACGGACGAGTGGTTCGGCCCGGATCTGGAGGCCTGGCTGAGGCACCACCCGCACGACCTGTTGTCCCTGGAGCAGACTCGCGAAGAGATTCACGCCTACGTGAGAAAATGTTAAGCGGTCATCCGGCCATTGAAGTTTCCCATCTGGTCAAGCAGTTCGACGGCCTGACCGCTGTCAACGATCTTTCCTTCACCGTTGGGCCTGGAGAACTGTTCGGTTTCCTCGGCCCCAATGGGGCAGGCAAGACCACCACCATCAGCATTCTCTGCACGCTGCTGGCCCCGACCTCGGGGAAGGCCTCTGTGGCGGGTTTTGATTGCATGCGGGAGCCGGTTCGTGTCCGTGAAAACATCGGCATCATCTTTCAGGAGCCCAGCCTGGATGAACGGCTGACCGCGTGGGAGAATCTGGAGTTTCACGGCATGATCTACCACATGGCGAAACCGCACCGGCGCCGGCGAATGGAAGAGGTACTTCGCTTCGTGGAGCTTTGGGACCGTCGGGATTCCATCGTTCGGTCCTTCTCCGGCGGGATGAAGCGGCGTCTCGAGGTGGCTCGCGGCCTCATGCATCAACCGAGGGTTCTCTTCCTGGATGAGCCCACCATTGGCTTGGATCCTCAGACGCGGCACAGGATATGGACCTTGATCGACCAGCTGCGAGTGGAGCACCACACCACCTTTTTCATGACCACCCACTCCATGGAGGAAGCGGAGCGATGCGATCGTGTGGCCATCCTGGATCAGGGCCGCCTGCTCGCTTTGGGCAGGCCTTCCGATCTCATCGCCAAGCAAGGGGCGAAGAACCTGGAGGGGCTTTTCCTTTCGATCACCGGGCATGCCCTTCGGGACAACGGTGCCTCGGAGGGTGAGATCAACAGGGGCAGGGTTCGTAAGATGCGCATCTGGGCTTAGGATGTTTGACTGGCAGGCGGTTGTGATGATCTGGAAGCGGGAGCTCATCCGATTCGGCCGGGACCGCACGCAGATTGCCGGGTCCTTCGCCCGTCCGGTCCTTTGGCTTCTGATCCTGGGTTTGGGGATGGGCTCAGCCTTTCCCGGTTTCGGACATGTCCCGTACATCGCGTTTCTTTTTCCGGGTATTGTGGCGATGAACCTGATCTACGGATCCTTTTTATCCGCGATCTCCATCATCTGGGATCGGGAATTCGGATTTTTGAAGGAGATGTTGGTGGCTCCAATCCCGCGTGCTTCCATCGCTCTCGGGAAATCGGCCAGCGGAGCCACGGTGGCCTGCCTGCAGGGAGTGCTGGTCTTCTGTTTTGTGCCGTTCTTGGGGCTGTCGATCCCTCTCTGGAAACTGCTGGCCGGCCTGCCGATCATGTTCCTGATCGCCTTTCCCTTGACGGCGATGGGGATTCTCCTGGCCTCTCGGATGACCTCCTTTGAAGGGTTCGGCACCCTGGCCAACTTCGTGGTGATGCCGATGTTCTTCCTTAGCGGTGCGGTGTTTCCCCTCAATTCCGCGCCGCCCTTTTTAAGGTTGATGGGGCGCGTGAATCCTCTTTTCTACGGCGTGGATCTCCTGCGCGAAGTTTTCTACGGTGCTCAGGGTCATCCTTGGGTGATGAGCATCAGCATCCTCCTCCTCTTTTCAGCCGCAGCTATCTCCGGCGCAGTCTTGGCCTTCGCCCATCGCGCGTAGATGTTAGTAGTTCTAAATTCTACATTGTACTCTTGACAAGGCCCAATATTCCTACTAAACTTCCTACTAGTACCTTGATCAGAGCACGGTCCTCTCAGTAACCAGGGACCACGCAAAGCTACGGGGGTCATAACTCAGTTGACCATCGCCGGGCTACCGAGGCCAAACAGCAAAGGAGAAAAACGGTGAAGATGAATAGGCCTGGGTTGTCCGGCAATTTCTTTATGCCGGTTTATTTAGCGTTAACAAAAGTCAACCGGAAAGGATCTCGCCTCATGAAGAAATCTCTCTGCAGGCTGATTGCCGGGATTTTAGCAGCAAACGTAGCCTACTTTGGAATTCCCGTGCAGCTTCGTGCCGCGGTCAATGAAGGTGATCCTCTTTCACCCGGAGCGACAAGCGTGGACGATCCTGCTCTCAGCATCGGGCAAGTGGAGGATGTGAATACAGCGACGATCCGCCAGATGCAGGAGATGACGCTGATTGAAGATGCCTTAAACGAGCAGATCGTATCCCCTCTGCCTGTTACAGTGGAGGAGCCAGTGGTAGGGGAACCTGCGGTGGAGGAACCGGTGGTAGAAGAGCCTGCAACTGTGGAACCTACGGTAGAAGAGCCGGCGGTGGAAGAGCCGGTGGATGAGGGGGAGGATGTTCTGGATGACGGGGAGGAGGATCCAGAGGAGGCGATCGACTACTCGATCTATAATTTTGACGACTATTTTGACGATGACGATGAGGATTCGATCGAAACGGACGACGGATCGATCGGCGCCCTGGAGGCGCTTGTTGTGGATTACTACGAGGACGATAATAAGGATGGGATGGCGGACGGTTCCGAGGATGCCGGCGGTGGGCCTGCGGCGGCGCGGGCATTGAACCTGGCGGATTTGGTCACCTTGGGGCAAGTGGTGGTGGCGATTGCGCGGGAGTATTACACCTATCCGCCGGAAGGGGTTCTGGGGATCACGAAGTACAAGGCGCTGCACCGGTGGCGAGATCAACTGCTGCAGTTCATGGCCACGGGCAACAATGGTGGGGTGCCGGCCGCGATGACGTCGGAATTGGAGGCGCTCAGGGATCGGTTGGCTGCCGAATTCATGGATGCCTTGTCGGCCATCACCACTTTCAATGAGGATCCTGCAAAGGGGGGCAGGATTACCGATATCGAGGTGGAACTGGAGGTTTCCACGGGGTTATCCGACGGGGCTCGGGCGGCCTTGCAGGCGGAGCTTGCGGGGCTGCGAGATAAGGAGCTTCTCCTATACGACAACCGGAATCACGCGAACCGTCTTCACCTCTACGTGAACGGGATTGTGGAGGGGATCGCGGAGGTGCAGGCG
>JAHFFF010000014.1 GCA_023248095.1 Candidatus Omnitrophota bacterium
TAGCGGATCGGTCACCATCAAGGCCAAGCGGGGGGATGCCTTCGATGAGTGGGTCCTGCGCCAAGGGCAGCCGTTACTGGTGGAGGAGACGGCGCATGACTTTCGGTTCCCTCAGATGACACCGGAGAAACTGGGCAGAAAGGTGGGATCGGTCCTGGCCGTCCCGCTGGTGACAGAGCATCGCCTTTTAGGGGTCCTCCGTTTGGAATCGGTATTCTCGCGTGCATTGGAATCCGATGATCTGAGGTTGATCCGCATCCTGGGGGACCTGGCGTCGCTGGGGATCGAGAACAGCACCCTCTACAGCCGAATGGCGGAGCTGGCGGTCACGGATGATCTCACAGGCTTGGCGGTGCGAGGCCTTCTTGAGAAGAAGCTGCAGGAGGAGATTGCCCGATCGGCTAAGATCGGTTCGCCGGTGTCCATCCTGCTGATCGACATCGACCGCTTCAAGGTCTACAATGACTCCTTTGGCCATTCTGCTGGAGATAAATTGTTGCGGCAGATTGCCGGGGCGCTTCTGCAGCTGCGACGCCCGGGCGATGTTGCAGCCCGTTTCGGAGGCGAGGAGTTTGTTTGCCTATACCCCGGCGTGGGAGGCGACGAGGCCATCCGCCGTGCCGAGGAGATTCGCCTGCGCGTGGAGACGACATCGATCGAGCTGCGCAGGGCCATTACGCGGATCACCGTTTCCATCGGGGTGGCCACGTTCCCAGAGGATGGGAAGACGATGGAGGCCCTCTTGGAGCGGGCAGATCACCGGTTGTATCAGGCGAAGGACCGCGGCAGGAATCAAGTATGTCACAGCGATTAATCTTGTGGCTGAGCACGTGGATCTTGGTCTGCGCCGGGATCGCTCTGCTTCTGGGGCGTTTGCATGGACGATTCCGAACCGACCGAAAGCGGATCACTCAGAGGGAGGGTGCGTTAAAAGAGCGGGTGAAGGAGCTAGAGTCTGAGCGGGAACGATGGCAGGCCTCCACCGTAGAACGGGAGCGGTCGATCCAGGAGATTGGCGGGCTGTACCAGCTCTCCAAGCAGTTCCTTGCGACCTTGGATTGGGAAGAAGCACAGCAGATCACACAAGAGGCGTTGGCGAAGTGGATGCCTTCCTTCAAGGAGTCCGATCGCAATCAATACCTGCAGCGTATGAAGTCCTTGGTAGAGCAGGGGCAGGTATCGGTGGAGGCCTTGTTACAATCGATTCCGCTGGCAGGAACCGATTTCAGCGCCCGAGACAGATGGGCCATTGTCAGCGGACAGCTGGCGCTGGGGTTGCAGCGGGTTTCTCTTTACAGGCAGGTGCAAGAGACGGCCAGCCAGGATGGCTTGACCGGTTTGCTGGTGCGGCGCAACTTCTTGGAGCGATTGGACGATGAGATCGACCGAGCCCTCCGGCGCTCCGCTTCGTTGGCCTTCTTGATGGTTGACCTGGATCGGTTTAAGCAGGTCAACGATACCTACGGGCATCTGGTGGGTGACGTTGTTTTGCGGGAAATAGCCCGCCGAATCCACAGCTCGGTTCGGGAGATGGATCTGGTAGGCCGTTATGGTGGCGAGGAGTTCGCAGTTGCATTGCCGGACGCCGGGCTGGAGTTGGGGATTCAGATCGCGGAACGGATTCGATTGGGGGTGGAGGAGGCCCCAATCCATGCCTACGATGAAGAGATCCGGATTACCGTCTCCATCGGAGTTGCCCTTTACCCATTGCATGCTGCAACAAGCGATCAGTTGATCGAAAAGGGTGATCGGGCCATGTATAAGGCAAAGGCGCTCGGCCGGAACCAGACCGTGACCGCCGCAGAGAGGACGACGTAGGATGCGGAAGGTTGTGCGGACGATTGGGGTTGACGTTGGAGGAACCGCCATCAAGCTTGGGCTGGTTCAAGGGACCCGAGTTCTTAAGCAGCAGACCTTATCGACGAAAAGGTTCTCCTCCAGTCCGAAAAGGCTGGAAGGAGGCTTAATCCATGCGATCCGTTCTTTAATCGATGAAGCGGGGGGAAAGGTTTCGGCTGTGGGCATCGGGATACCCGGCTTGGTGATCTATCCGGAAGGGATAGTGCAAACCTGCGCGAACCTTCCGGGATGGGATCGGGTCCCGTTGCGGGCCCGCCTGCAGCGCCGTTTGGGTCTGCCCGTTCTGGTCGACAATGATGTGAACCTCATGACCCTTGCCGAGTGGAGAATCGGAGCGGGACGAGGGGTGAAAAATCTGGTTTGCATGACGCTGGGAACCGGTGTTGGAGGGGGCTTTGTGATCAACGGAGTTCTCTACCGCAGCCGGTTGGGTCCTTCCGCAGAGATCGGCCATGTGGCTGTGGGGGAGGCGGGGCCCCGCTGTTCCTGCGGGGGAAGGGCCTGCCTGGAACGCTATGTGGGAAACCGAGCCATCCTTGCTTCTGTCCGCAGCCGGATCGCTGAGGGAGTTCCCAGCAAGATCCCGGAGCTGGCGGGGTACCAACTGAACCGCATAACGCCGGAGATGATCGATGAGGCTTGTGTGCGGGGCGACCGACTGGCCCGGCAGACCTGGGAAGAAGCCGGAAGGAAGATCGGCTTGGTCCTCTCAAAGGTGGTGAACCTGCTGAGTCCCGACCGCATCGTGATCGGCGGGGGGCTTGCCAAGGCGGGTCATTGGCTCTTTGACCCGATTCGGGAAACGGTTCGCGCCAGGGCTATGCGGCAGGTGGCCGGGGTTCCGATCGTTCCGGCGAAACTGGGTTCCTCAGCGGGCTTGATCGGCGCCGCACTCCTGGCTGGCGACGCGAAGTGAGCATAGAATCGGCCACCCGGAGTTTTCCGAAGAGTGCGGGGGCGGCCATTTTTCTTTTGATCCTCGCACACCCCTATTCTCCCCTACTCGCTTCTGTTTTCGCCCTCTCCGAGAAGGAACCCGTCTCCATCCGAGCGGACCAGGTGGAATATTTCGATCAGATGGGCAAGGTCGTAGCTTCTGGGAATGTGGAGGCGACCTACCGAGATGTCAAGTTAACGTGCGATCAGGCGATGATCTACATGGAGACAAAGGATGCGTATCTGAAAGGCCGGGTCAGGCTGTTTCAATTAGATGGGCTCCTGAAGGGTGAAGAGATGATCTACAACTTCCAGACCCGGAAGGGAACGGTGTTAGGGGCGGAAGGGGAGGCCGGGCCGTGGCGATCCGTGGGAGATCGAGCGGAGAAGATCTCAACGGACAGCTTCCTTCATCGCGATGGTTACTTGACGAGCTGCGATTTTGAGGAGCCCCACACTCGCATGCGGGCGAGGGAGATACAGGTTTACCTGGACGATAAGGTGGTCTTAAAGAACGTGGTGATGTACGTCGGGCCAGTGCCTCTCCTCTATTTACCTTCCTACACGCATCCCCTAGATGATAAGCGACCCCGCGTAACGATCCTCCCTGGAGAGGACAAACAATGGGGCCTGTTTGTGCTGACGGCCTGGAGGGTGTACCTGCACGAGAACCTGCAGGGCCGTTTCCATGTGGACTATCGGGAGAAGCTGGACCTAGCGACTGGACTAGACCTGAAGTATCGGTTGCCAGCGGGTGGAGAAGGGATCTTTCGGGAGTATTACACTCATCAGAGGTCCATCCAAAGGAAGCACCTTTGGACCAGCCTGATCCAGCCGGACAAGGTCCAGCCCACACGAGAACTGGAGCGGTGGAGGGTTCAGCTCCGCCATGTTTGGGATGTGGATGATTCCACAAAGGCGACCCTCGAATACAACCGGGCCAGTGACGCCACGGTCGTGAAGGATTTCTTTGAGCGAGAGTTCGGGGAGAACACCAGCAGTCCTCTGGCATACCTTCAGGTTGTTCGGACGGCCCCTTGGTACGGGTTAACGTTCTTGGTGAATGAAAGGGTCAATCGGTTTGAAACGGTTACACAACAACTGCCCACCATGACGCTCAACCTGCGGCCCATGCAGGTCCCCTGGCTGCCTGGTCTGGAGGGAAGCCTGAATCGGCTCGAGGGGCGATTGGCGGAACCGGCGGTCAGAGGCAACTCCGGATGGTTTTACCAGTCTTCCTATCGCTATGAGCACTCCAATGTGGCGGATGTCAGAGAGGGGACCGAGGCCTCCCTGCTTACGTTCGATACCCTGCAGGAACTTTTCTATCCCATGAGACTGTTGCGGCGGTTCAATTTTCGCCCCTTCTTCAAATTCCGAGAGTCTAGCTTTTCCAGGGGTTTGACGGAGATGGACCCGCAATTCCGCCAAGCCGCGGGGACTGGGTTTGACCTGAGTAGTAAACTTTTTCGTGTTTTCCCATTGGAAACCAACCTCTTAGGGCTGAACATTCGGCAACTCAGGCACGTCATGACTCCCAGCTTGAAATACGAATATCAGGCTGAGCCGACCATCTCGGCGAATCGCCTATTACGGTCCGATGGTTTGGCCAAGTCCAATAAGATGACACTTGGCCTGGAACACAAGTTGCAGACAAAACGGGGATCCGAAAATCGCCTAGCCACGGTCGATTTGGGCCGGTTTTCAACGAGCATACCTTATGATCTTGAGGGCACGGGTGGAAAGGGAGGGGAGTGGGGTTCGGTGGACATGGATATGGAAACGTTACCCTATTCCTGGCTGCGAACCGAATCGGATGCCAGGATCGATCCGCACATTGGGAAGTTCACAACCATCAATGCGGATTTCATTGTGCAGCCTGGGCTAGGTAAGGGGATGGGCGGAAGGAGCATACGCGAGATGGCCGATTCCGAGACGGGGGAGATCAGGGATCTTCCCTGGGCGGCCGGTTTGGGCTGGCGGTACCAGCGCAAGACCAGCGCGCAACTGACCCTGGAGGCGGAATTCAACCTGACGGACAAGTGGAGGGCCGGCATCTTTCAGACGCTCGATGTGAAACGCTTTTCCGAGGAGGTGGGAGTGCTTCAAACCCGCACGGTCAAGAAGATCTACAACTTCCCGGAGTACGAGTATCGGCTGCGAAGGGATCTGCATGAATGGACGGTGGAGCTGGTCTACAGCGTCCAGCGGAGCCAAGGGGAGACGATCCTCGTGCTGTTTCGCCTGAAGGCAGCTCCGGAGTTGCCGTTTGATTTCGAGCGCGGTTACAACCGGCCGAAGGCGGGGCGTAACTTCCCCAAAAGGTGATGGCCAAGCGTCCGAGGTGCTATAATATGCACCTTCCTTCAGCATACGATGAACATCTGCGTTATTGGGGCAGGCCACGTTGGCCTGGTAACCGCGGCCTGCTTCTCCGACCTGGGGCACCGGGTCGTCTGCGTCGATCAGGACAGGCCTAAGGTACAATCCCTCCGGAAAGGGAAGGTTTGGTTTTACGAGCCCGGACTGGAGCGCCTCGTTGAACGGAATCTCAGGAAGAGGAGGCTTTCATTCACTGAGAGGATCGGCGACGGTGTGCGCCATTGCGAGGTCATCTTCATCGCGGTGGGTACCCCGCCGCTGGCTTCCGGGGATGCGGATCTGTCCTCTGTTGAGCAGGTGGTTCGCGAGGTCGCTCGACTCGCGAAGGGATACCGCCTGATTGTAGAGAAATCTACAGTGCCCGTGGAAACCGGGAAGAGAATCCTGCAGACCCTGCAGATGTGGCCCAAGGGGAAGACCCAGTTTGATGTCGCCTCGAACCCGGAGTTCCTAAGAGAAGGGTCTGCTGTAGAGGACTTCTTACACCCAGAGCGAATCGTTGTCGGGGTTCAATCGAAAAGGGCCCGAGCCTTGCTGGAGGAACTGTATCGGCCATTCAAGGCTCCGTGGGTGGTCACGGACATTGCCAGTGCTGAGTTGATCAAGCATGCCTCCAACGCCTTCCTGGCCACAAAGGTCTCCTTCATCAATGCGATCTCCGTGCTCTGTGATCGAGTTGGGGCGGATGTTGAAAAGGTGGCCTTAGGGATGGGGTTGGATTCTCGGATCGGGCCCTCCTTCCTGAAGGCTGGACTAGGCTACGGAGGATTTTGCTTTCCCAAGGATCTGGAGGCCTTCGTCAGGATTGCCGAGAAGCTGGGTTACGATTTTCAGCTGCTCAAGGCGACCAGGCAGATCAACGAGGATCAGAAGAGGATACTCGTTGAGAAGGTCCTGCATCACCTCTGGAACCTCAAGGGGAAAAGGATTGCCCTCTTGGGTTTGGCCTTTAAGCCGGATACGGATGACATGCGATTTGCGCCCTCGCTGGACATTGTTTCCGCCCTCATACAGGGAGGGGCGCAGGTGCATGCGTACGATCCCCGTTCCATGAAGGCAGCGCGGAGGATCCTTGGGAACAAGGTGCGTTTTTCCAAGGATCCTTACAGCGCGAGCAAGGGAGCGGACTGCCTGGTGGTGATCACCGAATGGGCGGAGTTTCGGGAGCTGGATTTCAAGCGCATCAAGCGCTTGATGCGTCAGCCGATACTTGTAGACGGACGCAACCTCTACCGACCGGAGGTCATGCGCCGGCTGGGGTTTCGATATGTAGGCATGGGGAGGGGCCGAGGAGAGTGAAGCCAACTGAAGGAACAACGGGTCAGCGCCTCATCGCAGGGGTGCAGGTGAAACCGCTCAAGGTGATTCCGGACGAGCGGGGTCGATTGATGGAGATCCTTCGGGCTGACGATGAAATCTTTGAGCGTTTCGGTCAGGTGTACGTCACCACGGCCAAACCGGGAGTGGTGAAGGCCTGGCATTACCATAAATTACAGCTTGACCATTGGGTTTGCTTGATGGGGAAGGCCCGCGTAGGCCTTTATGATGCCCGCCCCGATTCTCCAACCCATGGCCTGACGAATGAATTCTGGATGTCCCCGGAGGATCCTTTCCTGCTTAAGATCCCCGTGGGGGTCTACCATGGTTTTAAAGGGGCGGATCCTGATCGAGAATCGATGATCATGAACGTGCCGACGGTTCCCTACAACTACTCCACACCGGATGAGTACAGGCACGATCCGTATGACCCCACCATCCCTTTTGACTGGCGCAGATGAGACCTGCCAGGAAGGTGGTGGTAAAGGGTGTGATCCTTGCGGGCGGATTGGGGACTCGGATGAGGCCCTTAACGAATGTCACCAACAAGCACCTCCTGCCCGTTTACGACCGACCGATGATCTTCTTCCCTCTTCAGGCCTTGGTGAATGCAGGGATCCGGGACATCCTGATCGTCACCGGAGGCAATAACGCCGGAGATTTCCTGCGCTTGATCGGAAACGGCGCGGCCTTTGGCCTCAAGCACGTGAATTACACGTACCAGCGGGGAGAGGGGGGGATTGCCGAGGCCTTAGCGCTAGCGGAGCATTTCATCGCCGGGGATCGGGTTGTAGTCGTCTTGGGCGACAACATTGTTCAGGAGGACCTGACCTCCTATGTGGAGGCGTACAAGCGGCAACCGGCCGGTGCCAAGATCCTCATTAAGAAGGTACCTGATCCGGAACGATTCGGTGTAGTGGTGTTTCGGAACGGACAGGTCCTTGCGGTAGAGGAAAAGCCGAAGAGACCGAAATCGGATTACATTGTCACCGGTATCTACATGTACGACGCGCAGGTCTTCGATATCATTCGGACCCTGAAGCCGTCTGGTCGGGGGGAGTTGGAGGTCACCGATGTCAACAACGCCTACATCCGCCGAAATCAAATGTCCTACAACATCCTGCGTGGATTCTGGTCTGACTGCGGGACATTCGACTCTCTCTTGCGGGCCAGCCAGCTGGTGGCCCGGCGAAAGCGATGAGACAGAAGGTCGTCTCCGGAGGAATATCCTCATGAAGGTCATGGTCACAGGAGGCGCAGGTTTCATCGGCTCCAACTTCGTCCGTTGGTTGCTGCGACGAGATGCAGAGACGGAGGTGGTCAACCTCGACAAGCTCACGTACGCCGGAAATTCAGAGAATCTTCGTGACCTGGAGCGGGGTTCGCGTTATCGGTTCTACCAGGGGGATGTGGTCGATCTGGGCACCGCTCTGAAATGCATGCAAGGTTGTGAAGCGGTCGTTCACTTTGCCGCAGAGACACATGTGGACCGCTCCATTGCGAATGCGTCGGAGTTCCTGAGGACCAATGTGCAGGGGACACACGCGCTCCTGGAAGCGGCTCGGCACACGGGGATCCGCCGGTACGTTCAGATCTCTACCGATGAGGTCTACGGCTCACTGACAAGCGGGGCCGCGCATGAAGGAAGCCCGATTCAACCGAACAGCCCCTATGCGGCGAGCAAGGCAGGGGCAGACCACCTGGTCCATGCCTACGGGGTCACCTTTGGGCTTCCGGTCCTGATCATCCGTGCCTCGAATAACTTTGGTCCCTATCAATTCCCGGAGAAGTTCTTGCCCCTGTTGATCACGAATGCTTTGCAGAATCAGCCATTGCCGATTTATGGCGATGGCCTGTACGTTCGTGAATGGCTTTTTGTAGAGGATTTCTGTGAGGCCATCGGGCTCCTTCTCCAGAAGGGAGAGGTGGGACAGATTTACAACGTAGGCTCTGGCGATCATCGCGTGAACCTGGAAGTGGCCAAGGCAGTCCTGAAGAAGTTGGGAAAGCCGGAGTCCCTTCTCCGGCACGTGCAGGACCGCCTCGGTCATGACCGGCGGTACGCCATCGTCTCCGAGAAGGTGCGGACCCTGGGGTGGAAGGCCCGGCGCCCGTTTGAGGAAACCTTGGACGGCACCATTGAGTGGTACCGTTCGCATCCCGGATGGTGGCGCCCCCTTAAGGAAAGGGCGAAGATTTCCGTTCGGGCATGACCGGGTACTTTGACGCAGGGTCATGAGAGTATTGATCACGGGTGTGCGGGGTTTGCTGGGAACGGAGCTGTTTCGGCAGCTCCAAGGCCGAGTCGAAACGATCGGCTGGGGGCGAAGCCGCAGGCCGGAAGGGTGGAATCCCTCTGTGGTCTACGAATCGGTCGATATCACCGAAGGGGAACCGGCCCGTTCGGCGTTGGAGCGTTGGCGTCCTCAGGTGGTGGTGCACACCGCGGCGATGACCGATGTGGATGCCTGTGAAACCGATCCTTCGTTGGCCTGGAAGGTCAACGCCGATGGGACGCGGAGACTCGCAGAAATCTGCAATTCAGTCGATGCCTTCTTGATCTCAGTCAGCACGGATTACGTTTTTGGAGAATCCATAGGCCGTCCATACAGGGAAGAGGATTCCCCCGATCCTGTGAATAAGTATGGGCAATCCAAGTTGGAGGCGGAACGTTGTGCCTTGGAAGCGGCGCGAAGGGTGCTGGTCTTAAGGGTGAGTGGGTTGTTTGGCCCGGCCCGGTCCAATTTTGTTTTGGGGGCCATGCGGCGGCTGCGGGAGGGGCAGACGGTACCGGTGGTCACCGATCAGGTGAACTCACCCTCTTACACCGTCGATTTGGCGGAGGGAATCTGTCGCTTGATGGATCGTTTCGCCGCAGACCCACTGAGCGCGGAGCCGGGAGGTGTCCTTCACGGTATCCTGCATTTGGCGAATTCCGGAGAGGCGAACCGCTTGGAGGTTGCTGAGGTCATCGCGGAGGCGGTTGGAGCACCCAAGGGGCTTCTTCAGCGAACAACCTGGAAACAGTTGGGCCGGCCCGCACAGCGTCCGGAGTACACAGCGTTGGATTGCAGCCGATTCGAGCGGCTTACGGGCTCGAGATTGAGAACATGGCAAGAGGCTGTCCGAGGTTTCATTCAAAGGGAGTCGACTCCATGAAAGCAAAGAGTGACGGTTTGGCGGTGAAGATTCGGAATCGCTCGGCGCGGATCGGAGTGATAGGCCTGGGCTATGTTGGGCTGCCGTTGGCGGTGGAGTTTGCCAAGCGCGGGTTCCGGGTGGTCGGGATCGATCTGGACGGGCGTAAGGTGGAGATGCTCAATCGCGGGGAATCCTACATCCCTGATATCCCAACGGACGAAGTTCGTCCTTTAGTGCGCAAAGGGCTCCTCCGGGCAACCACGCATTATGAGGCACTTCGTCAGTTGGACGGCGTTATGATCTGCGTACCGACCCCTTTACGGAAGACACGGGATCCCGATATCTCCTACATCGTCAAGGCAGCGGAGGCCTTGGCGAAGCACCTGCACCGAGATCAAGTCATTACCCTTGAATCTACGACCTATCCCGGGACGACGCGGGAGGTGATCCTCCCCATGCTGCAGGCAACCGGCCTGAAGGTAGGTAAGGATTTCTTCCTCGGATTCTCTCCGGAAAGGATCGACCCCGGAAATCAGCAGTACAGTACCTCCACCATCCCGAAGGTCGTCAGCGGGATTACGCCTGCCTGCCGACGGGCGGTTGCATTGCTGTACGGGCAGGTCATTGAGAGGGTGGTTCCGGTCTCCTCGACAGACGTGGCAGAGATGGTGAAGTTACTGGAGAACACCTTTCGGTCGGTGAACATCGGTCTTGTCAACGAGCTGGCGCTGATGTGTCACCGCTTGGGGGTGGACGTTTGGGAGGTGATCGAGGCAGCCAAGAGCAAGCCCTTTGGGTTCATGGCGTTCTACCCGGGGCCGGGCCTGGGCGGACACTGCATCCCCATCGACCCCCTTTACCTGTCCTGGAAGGCCAAGATCCTTGGTTTTGAATCTCGGTTTATCGAGATGTCTTCTCAGCTGAACGGCCATATGCCGGAACATGTGGTTGAGCGTGTGGCGGAACTTCTGAATCAGCGAGGTAAGGCTCTCAAGGGATCCCGCATCCTTGTTCTCGGAGTAGCCTACAAGAGGGATGTGAGCGACACGCGCGAATCTCCTGCAGTAGAGATCATTCACCACCTCAGGCGCAGGGGGGCCGGCGTCCAATACCATGACCCTTACGTCCCGGTATTCAAAACGGATGGCCTGTCCCTTCGCTCGGTTCCCCTTCGACCCAGAGTCGTTCGATCGGCGGATTGTGTGGTCATTGTGACGGATCATCAAGCCACAGACAACGGCCTGGTGGTTAAGCATGCGCGGCTCATCTTCGATACGCGCAATGCGTTGCGCAGGGTGGGGTCGAGAAGAGGCAAGGTTGTTCGGCTGTGATCCCTCTGGTTGACCTGACCCGTCAGACAAACAGCCTCAAGGGCGAGTTGCAACGGGTGTTGCGAGGTGTGCTCCAGAGCGGGGTATTCATACTCGGCCCGGAGGTCCGCCATTTCGAGGGGGAGTTCGCGCGGTTTTGCGGTCGGCGCTTCGCGGTAAGCGTTGCCTCAGGCACCGATGCGCTGGAGTTGTCGTTGCGGGCATTGGGGGTAGGCCCCGGCGATTGGGTAGCGACAGTCTCCTTCACCTTCCTGGGTACGGTGGATGCCATCCATCATGCCGGCGCTCGGCCGCTTTTCGTGGATATCGATCCGTCTACCTACACCATGGATCCATCCGATCTGCAGGGCAAGGTGAAATCTCTGTCGCCAGCCATACGGCGGAGGCTGAAGGCGATCTTACCGGTGCACCTGTACGGTCAACCCTGTGACATGGATGGAATCGGGGCGTATGCGCGCAAGATCGGCGTGCCTGTCCTTGAGGATGCGGCGCAGGCGGCTGGGGCAAGGTGGAAGGGCAGGCCGGTCGGTGGTCTCTCTGAAATAGCGGCCTTTAGTTTCTTTCCGACGAAGAATCTCGGTGCCTTCGGCGATGGGGGGATGGTGGTGACGGATTCTGTCCGGTACGCCAGGCAGGTGCAGGTGCTTCGGGTACACGGGCGCGCTGCCAACGGAAGGCAGGTCAGGTTGGGGAGGAACAGCCGATTTGACGAGTTGCAGGCCGCGTTCCTCAGGGTAAAGATCCGGCAACTCCGAAAGTGGGTTGACCGCAGGAGAAGGTTGGCTGCCGGGTACAACCGGCTCCTTTCCGGCATTCCTGGGGTCATCTGCCCGGCGGTCCAGAAAGGGGCGAGGCACGCCTACCATCTTTATACAATCCGCGTTCCGGAACGGCAGAGGCTGCAGAAAATCCTGCGTCGGGAGGGAATCGGCTTTGGTCTCTATTACCCGATTCCGGTTCACCTACAGCCGTTGTCCCTGCGCTGTTTCGGTCGGGTACGTCTTCCGGAAACGGAGCGTGCCGCGAGGCAGGTGATCTCCTTGCCGATCTTCCCCGAACTCCGGATGGAAGAATTACAACGGGTATGTGAAGCGGTCCGTCTGGCGTTCTAGCCCTAGAGCTTGAACTGTCGGACCGCAACCTCAGCGACATGCTCACCGATGGCGAGAGAAGCGGTCGCTGCAGGAGAGGGGGCATTGCAGAGGTGAAGCGTCCTGTCTTCCTGAACAAGATGGAAATCATCCAGGAGCGTTCCTTCTCGATCGAGCGCCTGGGCGCGAACCCCTGAACCAGAGGGCAGCAGCTCTTTTTCCTGGATGTCTGGTACCAGGCGCTGGATCGCACGCACGAACAACCGCTTGCTCAGGGAGCGAGCCATTTCTTCCAACCCGGTTTTCCAATAGCGCGAGGCCATCCTCCAGAACCCGGGGAATTTCAGCATCTCGTAGAGGTCCGGCAGGCTCAAATCGGTTTTTTGGTATCCCTCCCGTTTCAAGGCCAAGACCGCGTTCGGCCCAGCCTCCACTCGTCCATCGATCCGAATCGACAGATGAACTCCCAGAAAAGGGAACCGGGGATCCGGAACAGGGTAGATCAGCCCGCGTACGAGGTTCCTCTTTTCCGGGATGAGCTCCCAATACTCCCCTCTGAATGGAACGATCTGGAGGGGGAGCCGCACACCCGAGCGTCGGGCCAGTCGATCTGCATGAAGGCCGGCGCAATTGATCATGAAACGGCTTTCCATCTCCCCGCCTGTGGTCTCCAGGAGGAGATTCCCACGGAGGCGGGTGCGCAAGAGGCCTCTTTGGGTGAGGAGTCCTCCTCCCGCTTCCCGGATCTTACGGGCATAGGACTCCGCAACCTGGCGGAAGTCCACCACCCAGACCCCCGGCACATGGATCGCTTGCAGACCGGCGGCATGCGGTTCAAGTTCCCTGAGTTGTTCGGGACCGATGAGGGAGAGCCCCGGAACGCCGTTGGCCATTCCACGCCGGTACAATTCCTGCAGGCGGGGGAGCTCCTCCCCTGTGACTGCGACGATCACCTTCCCGCACCTGCGGAGGGGGATTTGATTCTTCTCGCAAAAATCCAGCAGGGCTCGTGCGCCGCGCACGCAGAGGGTAGCCTTCAAGGAGCCGGGCCGGTAGTAGATCCCGGAATGGATGACTCCGCTGTTGTGACCGGTCTGATGGCAGGCTAAAGAGCTCTCCTTCTCCATCAGGGCAATCCGCAAGCGGGGTTGGCACCTGTGCAAGGCCAACATGGTGGCCAGCCCGATGATGCCGCCTCCGACCACCACTACATCGTATGGGTCTGTGGACATTCTTCTTGGGGTTGGGGATCTTTTCCTATACTATAGTGTCTTTTAAATGCCCATGCGAGTCTTAATTACGGGTGGAGCCGGGTTTATCGGTTCGCACCTCTGTGAGCGCCTGCTGGCTGATGGCCAGCAGGTGATCTGCGTCGACAACTTCATCACAGGCTCCCAGAGGAATTTGGGAGGGCCTCTTCGGAATTCCTCATTCGAACTGATCCGGCATGACATCAGTCGGCCTCTGGAGGTCACCGACCCGGTGGATTATGTCCTGCACTTCGCCTCGCCCGCTAGCCCTCCCGACTACTTGAGATACCCGATCCAAACGATGAAGGTGGGTTCCTTGGGTACGCTCAATGCCTTGGGGATCGCAAAGGCAAAGAAGGCTAAATTTCTCCTGGCCTCAACATCGGAGGTTTACGGGGACCCGCAGGTGCATCCGCAGCCGGAGGGTTATTGGGGGCACGTTAACCCGATCGGGCCCCGCGGGGTGTACGACGAGGCCAAGCGATTTTCCGAGGCCTTGACGATGGCATACTGCCGCGAGCACGAGGTGGATACCCGAATCGTCCGCATCTTCAATACCTTTGGGCCCCGGATGCGCAAGGAGGATGGGCGGGCGATTCCCAACTTTATCACGCAGGCCTTAGCAAATGAGCCGGTGACCGTCTACGGAGACGGGAGCCAGACTCGGTCCTTCTGTTACATCTCCGATCTGGTGGAAGGGATCCTCCAGCTAATGGGAAGGGAGTACCACGAACCGGTCAACCTCGGGAATCCAGAGGAGAAATCCCTGCTGGAGATGGCGCGATTGGTGATTCGTTTGGTCGGCAGCTCCAGTCAGGTTGTTTTCAAGCCCCTGCCAGTGGATGATCCTCGGCAGCGGCGGCCGGACATCACCCTGGCCGCCCGCCTGCTGAAGTGGCAGCCGATGGTCCCACTCGAGCAGGGATTGTCGGAGACCATCGCCTGGTTCCGTTGAGAGCGCGTGGCGGCGCAACGCCTCTTCTGCTGCTCGCACTGTGCCTCCTCCTCTTCTATGGGCCCATCCTCCTGTCGGCCGGATCTGTTGTCACCAGCAGTGAGGACGATCCCGTGGGGCACATGCTTATTTCACTCGGAGATCGCAGGCCCGCCGGCCGGTTTTTCCATTACTTTGACCTCTCGGCGAACACCCGCCTGTGGGGCCAGGACGTCAAATACAACCCGCTTCACTTCATCCGCCTGATCAGTATCGCGCTGGGCTCAAACCAGATCGGCTGGGGAATTCTGATTGCCTTCGTACACAGCCTGCTTTTCCTTACTGTCTATGGCTACAGCCGCAGGGTATTCGGCGTCTCTAAGGCAGCGGCGCTCACAGGCGCCGCGGTGGCGTTCTTTTCGGCCTCCTGGCTCGAGTGGATCGCCTTGGTTTACTGGATATCGGGCGCACTCCTTCTTGCGGTCTCCATCTGCGAGTACGGGTTCTTTGTCACGACCGGCCGGCGCCGCCACCTCCTGATCTGTGTTCTTGCGAATGCCTTTCAGCCGTACGTCACTCAGGTGCAAGCCTTGCTCCCCAGTCAGCTCTACTTCTTGAGCGCGGTGTTGCTGATGGCACTCTGCCGGAAAGGGTCTTGGCGATCAACGGTGTCGCCATTGGCCCTGCGGGTATGGCCCCTGACGGCCCTGGGGTGGGTCCCCATCCTTGCGCCTGTCCTCTTTGCAGTCGGGTCTGGCCTCACCACCCGGGAAGCCTTTAAGCAATTGACGTGGGGAGTGCACGGGTCGGTCTTGACCAGCTTGGGTGGCCTTCTGGTTCCTGCTCCCCTCGTGGTTGGGGATCTCTTGGTGAAGCTGGGGTGGATCGGCGTCGTCATGCCGCCGAACAGCTTTCTTTTTGGATCATTCTTGTTTCTGCCCAGCTTTCTGGCGCTTTGGCAGTCAGGCCGAAGGCCTCTTCGAATGATGGTCGTTGGAGTGGCCCTCTATTGCGCCTCCGTGATCGCACCGGAGCTCTTCTCGATCCCCTCGGTGCTGATCCGAAGCCTAGGGTTCTTGCGGATCTTCGCCTTCCCAGTGTTGAGCGGTTTTGTTGTGGCAGCGGCGATTGACCTGCGCGAGCTGTGCAGCCTGGAGAGCAAGGGAGCCAGAATCTTGCACCGCCTCTACCAAATACTTTTGGTCAGTACGGTCGTTGGATCTATTGCGCTGTGGGCGGTCAGCGCGGAAACGCTCATCGGCCTTGCATCTCGGTTCGGGTTGGTCGGGTCCGGAACCATGCTGCCCGGTTTCCTCCGAGACACGCGCGTTTTGACGGCAGGGATTGCGCTCGGATTAGCAAGCTATCTCTGCTACGGGGCCGTCAGAAGATCCCAGTCGCTGACCCGATGGAGAGGGTCGGTTCTCGGCTTCGTCGCGTTGAGTATCACAATCGTGGCGCCGGCACTCTGCTACGGGTACGGACTGGGCTGGTACGAGAGGCCACAGGAGTTAGATGCGGTGGCCTCGCCT
The DNA here is from genome assembly GCA_023248095.1 of Candidatus Omnitrophota bacterium. Lineage (GTDB taxonomy): Bacteria > Omnitrophota > Gorgyraeia > 1-14-0-20-64-10 > 1-14-0-20-64-10 > JAHFFF01. Next base: position 15,775 of record JAHFFF010000014.1, read on the forward strand.
CCATCAGAGCTGCAGTTTCTGCGCAAGCGCATTCCCAACTATGAGTACCGGGTAGGGGTCATCCTGGCCTCAGAGATGCATCTGGCCCAGGGGGATTGGGATCGGTTCTGGTCCGCGGGGAGCCAGCGGGAGGATGGGGTCTTGTCCGCCCTCCGGGAGAACGATCTTCGCCTGCGGCAGGGGCTGGCGTTTGTTCTGCCGGCGCTGCACTTCTTCGCCCCCATTCATAACCAATTGAGAAAGGAGGGTAACCCTTTCCTGCAACGATTGCAGAGCCCAGAGGCGCCGTTCTTGAACCGCCGCAACATCATCGTTCGTCCCGGAGGGGAGATCTTCGAAGAGTACGGTGTCCGATATTGGCTCAGCAACTATGACCTGCAGCGTTTCCACCCCCAGAAGTTTGCGCGTCTGTATCAGGGTGAGTATGCCTCTGTGTTCGAGAATCAGGATGCCAAGCCGGTTGCCTACTTTCTCAATGAACCAGAAGTGCCCCTGCCGTTTCAATACGTTGCGTCTGGTGTTGCCATTGGGCTCCCCGTGGGGAGGGGAGGGAGGCTCTCGGTCCACCTGGACCTGAGAAAGATGGACGCAAGGGCGGTGGATGCGAAGGGACGCGTCTCTCCTCTTCTGCTTGAATCTGCCGGCCAACGGTGGGCGATGAACGTGCCGCCGGGGAATTCCGTGGTGGTTTTCACCGCGAGGGAGTATGGTCTGGTCAAGTTACTGGCGATTGGCGCCGGGGCTGCCTTCCTACTCTTGCTTCCCACGCTGATGGGGTGGCCCAAGCGATCCGCAGGCCTCAACAAAAATTGCACCGGCCCAAGGGGTTTGCTATAGTGGTACGCAACGTAAGATGATCCCACGCTTCTCGGTAGCGCTCTGTTGCCTCAACGAAAGGCCAAATCTTCCGGTGGTGATCGAGCGAATGAAGGCCCTGGAGGCAGATCTGGGAGGCCAGTTGCAGGAAGTGGTTGTGGTCGATGGAGGATCTACCGATGGATCGTGGGAATGGCTGGAGCAGGTGGCCGCGGAGTGGAAGAATCTGAAGCTGTTGCGCCAGCGCCCACCCCGAGGTTACGGCAGCGGGTATCGGCAATCGGTCCTCGCCTGTTCGGGAGATTTCATCGTCACCTGCGACATGGATCTCAACTACGACCTCAGAGAGGTGACGCGGATGCTGCCAGCGTTGTCAGAGGCCGATGTGGTCGTAGCCAACCCACTCTTGAATGGAGCAAGGGTGGAGCTGGGCCGGGCGCGAATGACCCTCACGCGTGGCCTGACCTCTCTGTACCGTTTGGCCCTGTTGGGCGCAGGCAGGACAGGGACCGTCTTTACGGCCATCCTTCGTGTGGGCAAGGCCGAAGTTTTTAAGAAGGCGGTGCCACAGAGCAACGATTTTACAGCAAGTGCTGAATTCATCCTGCGGGTCTACCTAACGACGAACGCTCGGGTGACGGAGGTGCCGATCTCCGTACATCTGCGGGGCGCAGGCCATTCGAAACTTCGCAAGTTCCGGACAATCCTTGGGCATCTCCGATTGCTCGGGCGAGTGCTCTCTTTTAGGCTGGGTCTACGGAGGGAATTGTAAGATGGAGCGGGAGCCTACCGTTGTCATCCTGGGGGCGGGCTATGTGGGCCTGACGCTGGGCCTGTTCATCGCCTCTCATCACGTCCCTGTGCTCATCGTCGACGTCGATGCGGGTAAGGTGGACCGACTGCAGCGAGGGGATTCCACCATTTACGAAGCGGATATCCAAGAGTCCTTGTCAACGGCCCTTTCATCTGGATACCTCCGCTTCAGTTGCCAATCGCCGGCTTGCGGCGCCCCCTATTGGATCGTTGCTGTGCCGTACCTTCCTTCGGAGCTCTGCCGAGATGGGGTCGGCTATTACCGGAGATGCCTTCAATCCATTCGAGGTGCGGGCTCGTCGCCACCCGTCGTGATGGTTCGCAGCACGGTTCCGGTGGGTTTCACCCGATCGGAGATCCTTCCCGCCCTCGGTGATATTCTGGGTGCGGTGCTAGATGAGGGGTTTTTTCTCACCGCATGCCCGGAACGGACCCTCACCGGGAAGGCGATCCACGAGTTGGCTTCTCTGCCGCAACTAG
>JAHFFF010000149.1 GCA_023248095.1 Candidatus Omnitrophota bacterium
CCACCAGGTCCTCAAGAGGATGGCGGAGGTCAAGAAGGAGCTGCCGAAGGGGATCGACCTCGGCGTCAATTTCAACCGCACCCGATTCACCGAGGACTCCATCCATGAGCTGACCTTCACGCTCATCCTCTCAGCGATCCTCACCTCGATCGTCTGCTGGCTCTTCCTGGGATCCTGGAGCGCCACCCTCAACATCCTGATGGCCATCCCCACCTCCATCATCGGCACCTTCATCGTCATGTTCTTCCTGCATTTCACGCTGAATACCTTTACCCTGCTGGGGCTGTCTCTCGCCATCGGCATCGTCGTCGACGACGCCATCATGGTGCTCGAGAACATCGTCCGTTATCAGGAGCAGGGACTGGAACGGGTGGAAGCGGCCCGCGTGGGGGCGCGCCAGATCACCTTCGCCGCCTTCGCCGCCACCCTCGCCATCATCGCCATCTTTCTCCCCGTCGCCTTCATGCAGGGGATCATTGGGAAGTTCTTCTTCGAGTTCGGCATGACCATCTCCATCGCCGTGGCAATCTCCCTGCTCGAAGCACTCACCCTGGCCCCCATGCGCTGTTCTCAATTTCTCACCGTCGGCAAACGCCTCGGCGCCGTCGGACGAACGGCGGATGCCCTTTTCAAGAAGCTCTCCCGTATTTATCACACCTCTTTGACCTGGTGCCTCAGCCGCCGTTGGCTCGTCGTCCTCGCTTCCCTGGCCGTCTTCTTCGTCTCGGTCCGCATCGTCAGCCCGAACCTGCGCAAGGAGTTCGTCCCCTCGCAGGACCAGAGTATGTTCCTCTGCCGCCTGCAGGCCCCCATCGGCTCCTCCATCGACTTCACCAACGAGCGGTTCAAGAAGGCGGAGGCGTTCGTGATGAGCCGGCCGGAGGTCAAGCGCTACTTCGGCGCGATCGGAGGCTTCGGAGGTGGTGAGGTGAACACCGGCATGCTATTCGTCACCTTCAAGCAACCCCGCGAACGGCCCGTCGTCCCCCCAAACAAGAACCCGCTCAGCCAGCAGGATCTCATGGCCCTCTTCCGCAAGGAGCTGAACAAGATTCCAGACGTTCGGGCCAAGATTCAGGACCTCTCCCTAAGCGGCCTCTCCGCCCAGCGGGGGTTCCCCATTGAGCTGACCGTCCGCGGCCCGGATTGGGAGCAGCTGGCCGCCCACGCCGAGAAAATCCAGGAGCAGATGGACAAGAGCCCTCTCATGGTGGACGTGGACACCGACTATCTGAAGGGAGTGCCGGAGGTACGGGTGCGCCCGGATCGGGCTGCGGCGGCCGAGAGGGGCGTGAGTATCGAGGCCATCGGCCGCACCATCAACGCTCTCATCGGCGGCGAGCGTGTGGGCAAATATACCCGCGCCGGCCGGCGCTACGACGTGCGGGTTCGGCTCATCCCCGGCCAGCGCACGGAGACGGAGGACATCCAAAAACTCTGGGTCTGGAATAACCGGGGGGAGATGGTACAGCTCAAGGACGTCGTCAGCATCACCGAGAAACCCTCCTACCTGTCCATTACCCGAAAGAACCGGGAGCGTGCCATCAGCCTCTTCGCCAATGTCGCTGCCGGCAAGTCACAATCGGCCGCCCTCGAGGAGGTGGAGAGGATTGCCAAAGGGGTCCTGCCGGAGGGATATCACGTCGTGCTGGGCGGGTCGTCGCAAACCTTCCGGGAATCGATGCAGAGCCTGCTCTTCGCCCTGTGGCTGGGGATCGTGGTGGCCTACATGGTGCTGGCCTCGCAGTACAACAGCTACTTGAACCCGGTCACCGTCCTGCTGGCCCTGCCCTTCAGCGTTTCAGGAGCCCTGGTCGCCCTGTGGCTGGGCAACCAATCCCTCAACATCTACAGCTACATCGGGCTCATCCTGCTGATGGGTATCGTAAAGAAGAATTCTATCCTGCTGGTAGACTTCACAAACCAGCTGAGGGAACAAGGGATGCCGGCCAACGAGGCGCTGCTTCAAGCTTGTCCCATCCGGCTGAGGCCGATCCTCATGACCAGCATCTCTACCATCGCGGCGGCCGTTCCGCCTGCCATGGCGATCGGGCCCGGCGCCGAGACCCGCATCCCCATGGCCATCACCGTCATCGGCGGCGTGATCCTTTCAACACTCCTTACCCTGTTCGTGGTCCCCTGCGCCTACTCCCTCTTCTCCCGCCTCGAACACAAGCGCTATCCCACCGTATCGTAGATAATCCCCATCTTGACGTAGATCGGGCGGATGACTGCCTTCAATCGCGGGAGTTGGCCAGCGAAGAAGGAGGCGCCGATGAGGCAGGCGCCTCCTTCCAGCAGAAGGGTGCGCGCAACACCGATGTGAGTGGCGAGGATACCGGCCAGCAGGCTGCCCCAGGGTACCATCCCCATGAATGACATCATGAAGAGGCTCATAACCCGTCCCCGCTTGCTGTCCTCCACGAGGGTCTGTAGCACGGTGTTGCAGGCCGCCAACTGCACGATCATGCCGAATCCGATCACAAATAAAATGGCGAGGGCCGCCCAGAGAACCTGCGTCACGGCAAAGATCATGAGGCCGGTTCCGAAAACGGCGGTGGCTACGGCCGTCAACCGCACCAGCCCGCGGACGCTGCGCCGGGAAGCCAAATACAAACCTCCGGTGAGGGCCCCCAGGCCGGAAATCCCCGTTAGGAACCCCAGCGTAGCGGGACCGCCATGTAATGTTTCCTTGGCCACCACAGGCAGAAGGACCGTGTACGGCAACGCTACCAGACTGCTGAAGGCCACCAGTAGAAGGAGGACCCGGATCGGCATGAATCCCGCGGCGTAGGCGATCCCCTCCCTGAGCTCATGAAAGATGCGGGGTTGGGCAGAGGGTATGGGACGGGCCGCCAACTTCATCATGAGCAGCGTGACGATGACGGCCAGGTAGCTGATGCTGTCGATCAGGAAGCAGATCCCTTCCCCGCCGGCAGCGATCACAAAACCCGCAAGACAGGGCCCCACCAGCCTGGCCCCGTTGAACACGGAGGAATTGAGGGCGATTGCGTTGCCCAGATCAGCCCGGTCCTCCACCATCTCCACCAGGAAGACCTGGCGCGTAGGAATGTCGAATGCGTTGATGAGTCCCTGAACCACGCTCAGGGCGATGATCTGCCCCACATGAATCGCTCCTGTCAGGGTGAGGACCGCCAGGGCCAGAGACTGCAGTGCCGCCAGGCATTGCGTGATCACCAGAATCCGGCGGCAGTCCCCTCGGTCGGTGAAGACCCCGGCCAGCGGGGCCAGCAGGAAGGTGGCAATCTGGCTGGAGAATCCCACGATGCCCAGGAGGAAGGCGGAACCGGTCAGCCGGTACACCAGCCAGGCCGTCGCCACCTGCGTCATCCAGGTCCCGATCAGGGAGATGCTCTGGCCGATGAAGAAGAGTCGGAAGTTCCGATGCCGCAGGGCCCGAAAGAATCGGCTAGAAGCGGTACCTTGCGCCAAGGGTGAGTTCGAAGGAGTCCCAGTTAACTTCGTTCAGGCGGGTCTCGGCAGTGGTCCCGTCGGAGAAAAAGGTGGTGTCGGTGCCGGGATCGGTGGACCAGTCCTGGAACATGCCGGCCGTCTGAATCGTCCATCGATTCGACAGTCGATAATCCAATCCCGTCCGCACCACGACGCCGTTGCCGTGGGCCTTGTGCCGGTAGCTTTTGGGCTGGGAGAAATCGCTCCGGAGATTCCAACGGGCGTTGGCCACATAGAAAGCCCTGTGAAGCTCCACTCCGGTGTAGATCTGTACCTTCCTGTACGGTGTGAAACTTAGGTCCAGGCCGAGCCACGGACCTTTCCATCTGGTAACGTACCGGCTGTCCAGGCCGGCAAACGGTCCCGTATCGGGAATGGTCTGGTGGCCGTCGGTGATGGTCATGTGCTGGCGATGATAGGAATATCCCAGCAGGGGGGTGATCCGAATGTTGTAAGAAGAGGAGGGAGCCGGTTCCCAGGGATAGCCGACCCCTCCCGACGCATCCAGCACGAACCCGTCATCGGAAGTATTGTTGGACCGGGAGAACTCACCCCTGCGATTGTTTGAAAGATAGTCGGAATCCTGGTTGCCCCCATCCAGGATCCAGCCGTAGTCCACCAAACCTCGGAATGCGATCCGTCGCCGGCGAATAAGCCAGGCGGTGGCGTTCACGTCGAAGCTCTGGAGATTATTCCAGGTCAACTCCGACAGGATGTTCGGATTCTGCCCCCCGATATTACCGGCAATGCTCCAGTCGACGTTATCCACTCGATAGCCTGAAAGCACGGAGAGAGAGCCGTTCCATCCATGGAACCCGGATGGTCCCAACTCCACCGGCTCTTCTTCCTCCTCTTTGGTCGGGGGCTGATTCCCCGGTGGGGTCAAGCCGGCCTTCTTCCAGTACTCCCAATCCCACCCGCCCCAAGACTTTCCAGTCTGAGGCGATTCTGCGCCTTTCGACTGCTTCGATTCTTCACCGGTCGGTGGCAAGATGGGCT
>JAHFFF010000015.1 GCA_023248095.1 Candidatus Omnitrophota bacterium
TGGAGTATCAGAAGCGTTTGGCCGAACGGATCCGGCGGGAGGCGAGACAGTGGTTGCGGATCGATCTCGATGCGCGCGGATATGTGAATAAGTTTAGAACCGGCGACGGCAGGGCGGCCGTCCTTCACACTCAACCGATCCGGCTGATCTCCTATCATCCGGAAGATGGCCTCACTTATGTGAACGTTGAGCGCGGGGAATTCGTGCAGATCAAAGCGAGCGGAGACTTGATCGTCCTCAGCCCCTCAGAAGGTATCCATCCGTCCTCTGTGCCACAGGAAGATGTGCAGGCATTGCTCGACCTGATCGTACAGAAGGGTGAGATCGAACGCGTGGGGCTTGTTGCCGAGAAGGATTCACGGATTCCCTGGGAGCCGGAGGGCAGCGCATTCATCCTTTTCGCCAACGGAGAGTCGGTAGGCGTGCGTGTCGTCAATGGCCGCTGGACTCTCTTGAAAGCGCAGGGTGCCGGGCTGGAGGAGCGGACGTTCTCGAATCCCATTGAGCGGGCTGTCTGGCTGGATCTCGACACTCAGATGATCCTCATTGATCCCGCCCGGCAGAAGTTTCAATTTGATCTAGGGGAGGATGAAGATCATCTGGTCCGGGGCCAGGAGTGGTGGGTCCATGCCCATTTTGACTCCGGTCTTCGGAACGGGGTTTTCCTGCGTCTGCAGCTTTCTCCGGAGGGGCAGCTCCTTGGCGTCAATCACATTCTGGCTGAGCCATCAGCCGTTCCGTACGTGGGCAAGCCGGAAGTATACCAGAATTACATAGGTCTCGGCCGGATCTTGACTGAAACCCAGTATCGGTCTCTGTTGGAAACCGCGACGCAGTTCGCGTTGACACATAAGGATGGGCTTGAAACGGCCATTGGAGCGGCCCTTGCAAAGGAAAGGTCCGGGGAGAGGGGGCGCTACGATTGGCTTGTTGAGGCTGAGACGCCGGGATGGGAAGGAGTGTATCGTCAGGTAGAATATGGGCTTGGAAAGGCTAAAGACAGGCTGGAAATACCGCTCAGCGTGACCCCTGACGTGCACGTGGTTTTCCGGGTGCAGCATAGACCTACAGACTCCGCCGCTGGGCTGGAGGAGAGAAATAATCCTGAGGTTCTTCTAAACGAGACAGGGATTTTTGAAGGTCTTTTGTCCGATGCCAACGACATTCTCTTGGAGCTATTTCGAAATAGGAAGGTTCAAGATATCCAATTTCGACCACCTTATCCGATGACCATATCCGATGAGAAAGCCAATCCTTTGGATCGTTACATCGAGTTTAGGAAACAGTGGGCTCGGCTGGAACCAAATGATCCTCAAAGGATGCAGATTGAGCGAGACGGACAAGTTTTGACGTTCACCTTCGCTCCTTATTATCCGCGCGCCGCCGGGCTGGAGGAGAAACTGTTCGGAGAAGGGTTTCCAGCCGCGGTGACGTGGGCCGATTTCGATGGGACGGTAACGGTATCCGGCAGAGCCGATGCCTCGGAGATTTCCCGGCAGGCAATCCGGGATTACAAAGGGGCGAGCGGGGATTACAGAATTATCACCGCCCGGGATGAACGGACCACTCGCGCGAGGCTGGGTTTGCAGGATGTCCAGATCTATGGACGCTATGGAAGCAAAAAGCTGATGCCGCTGATCCGGAAACGGATTCATGATAACAACGGCCGCCTGCTCACCACTCAGACCTTGCGGGAGGCACTGGAAAGTGAAGCCGGTCCCAGCCGGACGTTGGAAGGACTGCGACTGGGTGAATCCATGCTGCCAGAGTTATCCGAGGATGTTTTGGGACGCAACCCGGATATGGAGATTCTGCGATTCGGCGATTTCAGGCTGTACCAATTTCGGGATGTGCCGAATGAAGAGAGAATCTACGCGATGATTGAAGTTCCACACGGTGCAGACGGAAAGGATTTGCGCCCGCTCATCGGGCCTCGCCTCCCGCGGCATTTCCCGGGCGTCCTCTTCACCTACGCAGGGTCTTCGACGATCAACCTCAGTTATGTGGATAAGTGGGACCTGATCGAAGCGGAATCCATCCGGATGGGGGCCCCGATGGAATGGGCAGCCTATCTTGGCGACGCGGGAGGGCCGGGAGAACCGGATGAGAAGCCGCTAAGAGAAATGGCCCGGCACAACGGCAAGGCGATCCTGGTGAATAGTCCTCAGATGCACGATCGTTTCCTTCAGGTCCAAACCGAGCGGCTCGCCGCCGCCAAAGCGCAGACCGTGGATTCGAAAACGAACATCGGCATTCAAGAACTTAAAGACATGCTGGAAACGCACCTGCCTTGGGGATTTGATTACTATGACGGTTCTCTTGAGCGATCCAGTTATATGGGTGGGCATTCATTGATTCCTTATCAAAAGCCGTGGGAAGACTCAGCGATGCTTGAGAGCTTCATTTTGAAAACTAAGCGAACCCGGTTTGACGTCACCCTCCAGCGCCGCGTTCCTGGCGTTCCCCTTCCTGCGTATCGAAGCTATGCGATCATTGTGGGTCAACCCGCCGCTGGGCTGGAGGAGGATTGGTCCACGGAATCGGTCCACGCGTTGCCTGATCTGGCGCGGCTTGTCGTAGAGAGATATCGCTTAAACGCCTTAACGGACTATAGCTTGGTGCGAGTTCATGTCACATATCTCAAGTTGGGGCAAAAGGACAGTCAGGCGGATCTGTCATCTTTTATAAATTTAATCGAACTGACTGCGGCGGGGAAAGGAATGCCCCTTGCGGAGATTTCCCAATTGAGCGGCTTCGTTGCGTTCGGTTTTACCCTTGACGCAACGTGGGCCGGACTCTATAGCGATCCGATAACCAAGGGATCGATGCTCGCCAAGATGGATCCGCTACTAAAGCAACTGGATCAAGCGCGGCGGGACGTCAGATGGGAACTCACCCTGGCCCAAGAACAGGTTTTTGAAAGCGTAGCCATGTTGCCTCAAGAACAGAAAAAGGCAGATTCGATGACGCAGACTGTTGTGGAGGCAATTCGGAACGCCATCCGTTGGATTGGGGAGTTGAAGCAGGACATGGACAGCATGACGGTCCCTCCCAGACTTGAAGTCACAGTAGACCAGATGCAATTACTGGAAAAGCGTCTCGGACCCGAATCGAAGGAGATGAGAATTTTTAAGGCGTTTATCGAGCGGCGCGATAATTTGATTGAAGGGATGAAAGTAGGTCGTCTCCACCGTCTTACTGCAGAAAACAGGGAAATCTTCTTGGCGGACCTCCGCCAGTTAGAGCAGTGGGCCGAGACATTTGACATGCCGATAGAGGTTCAATGGTTGGGATCTTATGAGCTTGGCTCAGAGGTTTTTCACCCCTTAACGATTGGTATCTCCCAAGTGGTGGAACGGATTCAACAGGATGGAAGCGGCTGGATTAATATGAAGGTCGCAAGAAATGGAAGTCCCGAAGTTCTCTTCCTTCCAGCGGCTGCCGGGTTGGAGGAGGATTTCTCGGAATTTATGGGGAAGAAGCTGTATGCCGTTCACGCAACAAATTTCTACCCTGGGGGTGGAATCGTCAAGACGCACTGGGATGCCACAAGAGGCGGCTATGCCCGCCACACCGTTCATTGGGCACTGAATCATGTGGTGGCTCCGGTTCCAATGGGTGGTGACTGGCACAACATGAAGCACTACATCGTCGTTCCACTGCAGGAACTTGTAGCGGCCAACCCCGGACAAGTCATGGGGGGAACCACAGTGGATTTCTACTTCCTGGAGAATTTGAAATTGCCAACTAGCGCCAGGATCTTCTCAAGCAAGGAGGAAGTGGATGAATACCTGACCGCCCAAAAAGCTCTTGTGGTGGGTGGCCATTGGGCTTGGGGTGGCAGTGAGGATGTGACGCGCGAGTGGCAGAAGTGGACCCAGGAGCGAGGGATTGATCCGGCGCCGCATGCATTCCACTGGACCGCGGCTTGGGAGGAGAGCAACGAAGGGGCTCACAAGTATTATTGGGCGGCCCTGGATCTGCTCCACCGGGCGCCGGCGGCGCTGCCTAAGCCGGAAGATAAGGTTCAGTTTCAGGAAGCCCTCGGGCGTCTTCTGGAACAGAGGGGAATGCCGGCGGAGGCCAATAGGCGGTATCTGCCGTTTTTGGCTGGGGCCTTGCAGCCACCTGACTTGAAGGCGTTTATTGAGGGAATCGCTCAGGATGCTCTCTCCAGGAATATCGTTGAGCATGGGACAACCTTGAATCGCGCTGATCAAACAACTCTCTTCCGCCGTGTGGTGCAGGAAGAAGTGGAGTTTGTGGGACATCTGACTGCGGATGCAATCCTGCGTTCTTTGCCCAGGTCGGTGAGCCGGCGCGAGATCGAGGGGTTCCTTGACCGATTGAAGCTTGGGGCGAGTACCCCGGAGGGTGTTACCCCGGCAGACACGGCAATCCGTCTGGCGATGGCTCGCCATGGAGTCGCGGAGGAGGATTCGACTAGCAGGGTCAAGATCGCAGAGCTTATGATCGATCGGTTTGAGGCCGTACAGCAGGAAATGGCATTGCAGGCGCGGACCTTTCTGGAAAATTTGCCTCCCGAGGTGACAAAGGAAATACTCGGGGCCCTTTGGGCCCGATCTGCATCGGGACAACCCCTTGATAAGGAGGAAGCAACCACAGAGGGTCAAATCCTGCGGCTGCTTTCGAGTGAGGGCGTCATGCTGGCCAATCGCAGCTACTTGGGGGCTGTGTTGGAGGAGATGGGGAGACAGTTTGACAGCGTCCGGGCCGAGATGGAGAAAAAGGCACGAGTGATTCTCGACGCGGCGCTAGGCGCGGGGATTGCGGTAACCCCAGAGCTTCTGAATTCCTTTATGGGAGTGGAGATCTACCACCGGCCATCTTTTGCGTACGACAGTCCTGAAGCGACGATCCGAGCCTTGCTGCCTGTTGGAATCTCGTTGACAGAGCTTCAGAATGCGACGGAAATGATCCGGAGAGGTGAAGCGGACCCCAAGGATCTGGAACTGCCCAAAGGCGCGTACATTCCGGTTTATCCCAGGGAGAAGGGAGTTGCCCATCTGGAGAAGATGGTCGCCCAATGGGATGAGGTCCGCAAGGCTGTGGATGCAGAGAAGTGGCTGAGGGAGCAACTTGAAACACAGGGTGTTGACCTCGGTGATTGGGGCCGGGCCGAGAGCATGGTCAGCCTCATCCGATCGCTCCCCGCCGCCGGGCTGGAGGAGGCGAGGGCAGTCATGCGTGCGGCTGTTGAAGATATTAAAGATGAGTGGAAAGAGGTCAGTGCGGACCCACCACAGGGGTCTTTGGTGATGGGATTTGATTCCACGCTCCGCAATGCACTGGTGTCGGGTGCAAGTGGAGATGTCTGGGTCCATTTTCATCACAGGGCCAACGTGCAGGATTATCGGCAGGTTCCCGGTTTTCTGGCCAGGCTTGTCATCCGGGAAGGAGGTGTTGTCGAAGCGGGTGAGGTTTCGATCGAACCGGGTGATCCCAAGCGACTCAATACAGGGGTCTACGTGCCGATGGAGGCGTTAGACGCCGGTGTTTTTCCGGTCGGCGTGCGGGAGCGGATCATGGTGGAAGTGCAGCAGTTTATCCGGCAAGTTGTTGACCCAAGAGCGCGGGAACTGGTTCCTGCCTCCGAAGATCTCCAAAGAGGCCTTGCCAGCAGAGCCACCTCCATACTCGCCCGTGCGATCACGGATGAGGTACCACTCTACCTCACCTTTTCAGCCACCAGTTTCGATTCGCAAGGAGAAATTCGTTGGTTTTTCAGGAAGCCTGTCGCCAAACCGGCTCCAGAGGGTGAGGTAGGCGATCTCATCGGACAACTCGTTTTCCGGCGGCAGGATCTCCCCGCCAGGCTGGAGGAGAACCGGCGCAGGGCCATTCAAGCAAGGGAGGAGGGGCCAACTCGGAAGAACATTCTATTCATCCTCGGGATGCTGGAGGAGAGATCTCCGCAGCTCCTTGTTTCAGCAGTTGCTACGGTAAGGAAATGGGTCGAGGATCCTGCTTTTAGGGCCTCTTTGGTTTCCTTGACCTTTCCCAAAGAGAGAGAAAGGATGGTAAACCTGATTACTGGACAGCTCATTCCGGGAATTACCAGTGCTAATTACCATAGCTCTCTCATCGTGTTGGAGAAGTTAGTCAGGACTGAGGGGAAAGCCTTCCATGGGCCGCTTTCCCTGTCCTTTCAGGCTCTTGAGCGAGGTTTAGCCGAGGGTCAAGTGTCCCGATATAGGCAGTCTGGCATTCAACGACTGCTTCGCATAATGAATGAGGGGGGAATTCATCCGAATTTGCCTTCTTCGCCGAGGATCACCGCGGCGCACCTTGCGCCCGTGTACAGAATTGTCAAGGAAGCGGGGCAGGCGATTCAACAGGCCCGTCTGGAGGGAGTGAGGCAGACGAGCCAAGGGCACATCCTTTACAAGGAGGCGACGTTGGCGGCCTTGTTCTTCCTTCATTTGCCATCCGGGGAATTGTCGCCGAACGTGGCGGTGGTGGATCCGAATCGACGAGAGGCTTTGCGGGTGATCGCCGCAGAAGCCGGTTTTTCAGAAAGGTGGATCGCCACTTGGCAGAGGGATTACCTCGTGGAGTACGATGGAACCCAGGCGGGAGAACGTGCAGCCACAGAACGGGCCGAGGCGATGATCCGCCAGCGGTTTGAAGATGCAGGATTTGCGCGCGCTTTTCAGTCGGCAATTGAGCCGATTAAGGACCTGCCCAGTATGCTAAATGAATTTGGGCCCAGGCTAAGGGCCATCCTAGAATCCTTCGGCCTCTCCTTCCAGAGCGGTACACTCAACGACGGCGTCATCGAAGCCCTCTACAAGGCCGCGCAGGCGTAACCCCTCCCCAACAACAGTTCTCCTTTGGCTTGACAATCTCGGTAATAATGTGCCATTATTCTAATGTGGCATTAAGAAGGAGGGAATCCCGGTGATTGAAGAGGTAAAGCTGACATCGCAACACCAGATCACAATCCCCAAGGGGATTTGCGACCGGCTGCGCCTTCGAGGCGGAGATCGGCTGGAGGTTGAGGTGACCTCCGACCGGAAATTGCTCCTCAAGCCCAAAAGGCTGATCGACGCGGACGATCCTGCCTACCGGCTGGGCAAGGAGATCCTCGAGGCGGAGGAACAAATCAAACGAGGAGAAACTGTCTCCTGGTCGGAGATCAAGCGCCACCACCGGCTATAAAACGGTGCGCTACGCCGTCCAGTTTTCCAAGCTCGCCAAAGAAAAATTCGACCACTTCATCCGAGCGGACCGGAGGGTCGGGGAACAGATTGCAAAAGCCATTGATCGTTTAGCCCAACATCCGGAGCTTGGGGAGTTCCTCAAAGGGGAGTGGAAGGGTTACCGGAAGTACCGCACCGGCGATTATCGGATTGTCTACCGAATTGAACACGCCCGATTGATTGTCTATATCATCACAATTGATGACCGAAAAGAGGTCTATCGCTAGTTCTGCCCGCTGTTTTGACACTCATTTCTCGCCTGTGATACACTAATTTTCTCATGTCTGCGCAATCGCTCCCCGATTCCCGCAGCCGCCTGCCTGACCGGCAGGGGCGGTTCGGTCCCTTCGGTGGACAATTCGTTCCGGAAACCCTCATGGCCGCCTTGGCCGAGTTGGAGGGGGTCTACCGGAAGGCTCATCGGGACCGGTCCTTCCGGCGGGAACTGGATGCTTACCTCCAGGATTACGCCGGGCGGCCCACCCCCTTGTATTATGCCCGCCGGTTAAGCGAGCGGCTTGGCTGCAGGATCCGGATTTACCTGAAGCGGGAAGATCTTCTGCACACCGGCGCCCACAAGATCAACAACACACTGGGGCAGGGGCTGCTCTGCCGGAAGATGGGCAAACCCCGTGTGATCGCCGAGACCGGAGCTGGCCAGCACGGGGTGGCGACGGCGACAGTGGCGGCCCTGCTGGGTTTGAAGTGCGACGTCTACATGGGCCAGACGGACATGGTCCGCCAGCGGCTGAATGTCTTCCGGATGAGGATGCTGGGGGGGCGGGTGATCCCGGTGACCAGCGGTTCCAAGACGCTGAAGGACGCCTGCAACGAGGCGATCCGGGATTGGGTGACCAACGTCCGCGATACCCACTACATCCTCGGCTCCGTCGTGGGGCCGCATCCGTATCCGATGATGGTGCGGGATTTCCAGTCGGTGATTGGGCAGGAGGCGAGGGTCCAGATCCGGCAGGCGACGGGCCGGCTGCCGGATTGCGTGATCGCCTGCGTGGGGGGCGGTTCCAACGCGATGGGGACCTTTCACCCATTCTATCGGGATCGGTCGGTCCGCTTCGTAGGCGTGGAGGCGGCGGGCGCGGGGTTGGCGACCGGCCGCCATGCGGCAACGCTGGTCCGCGGTACCGTCGGTGTTCTGCACGGTTCGAAATCCTTCCTCCTGCAGGATCGCAACGGGCAAGTGATCGAGACCCATTCCATTTCGGCGGGGTTGGATTACCCCGGCGTAGGACCGGAGCATGCCTTCTATAAAAAGAGCGGCCGAGCGGAGTATGTAGCGGTGACCGATCAAGAGGCTCTGCAGGGGTTTCGCTTGTTGGCCGAGACCGAGGGGATCCTACCGGCGCTGGAGCCGGCCCACGCGATTGCCTATCTGCCGAAGTTGTGCAAGCGGCTAAAGGCCGGATCGATCGTCATCCTCTGCCTTTCCGGCCGGGGGGATAAGGACGTGGAGACGGTGGCGGAACAGCTGCAATGAATCGGATCGACGCTGTTTTTAAGCAGCTTCGTCGGAAGAAAGAGAAGGCGCTCATTGCGTACCTGACGGTCGGGTTTCCGAGCGTCGGCATGTTGCCGGGGTTGGTGGATGCATGCGCCGATGCGGGGGTGGATCTGCTGGAGCTGGGTGTTCCCTTCTCCGATCCGCTGGCGGACGGGCCGACGATTCAAGCTGCTTCGGAGCGTGCGCTGAAGCAAGGGGTATCGCCGGCGCTGGTGTTGCAGCAGGTGAAGCAATTGAGGCGGCGGAAGATCACCATGCCGATTGTGCTGATGACCTATTACAATCCGGTCCTGCACTACGGCCTGCAGAGGTTCTGCCGTGATTGCGAGGCCAGCGGGGTGGATGGTCTGATCGTTCCGGATCTTCCGCCCGAGGAGGCCGGCGAACTGATTAAGGCTGCTCGGGCGACAGGCCTGGAGGTGATCTTCCTGGCTGCTCCGACGAGCCCACGGGAACGGCTGACTCGGCTGGTAAAGGCCTCCACCGGATTCATTTATTATGTTAGTCTGACAGGGGTAACGGGTGCCCGTAAAAGTTTGCCGGCTCAGATTGCCAGCCACGTTCGTGCGATCAAGGGAATGACCCATCTGCCGGTCTGCGTTGGGTTCGGGATTTCCAAGCCGGCGCAGGTGCAGGAGATAGTGCGGGTTGCCGACGGTGCCATCGTGGGATCTGCATTGGTGGATCTGATCGGGCGGTCCGGTCGCCGCGCTCCGCAAGCGGCCTATCGTTTCCTGCACGGCTTGAAGGAGGCATGTCAATGAAACCGAATTTGTGGGCCATCATCATGGCGGGCGGAAGTGGGGAACGGCTCTGGCCGTTGTCGCGGCGCAGCCATCCTAAGCAGACCTTGCGATTGGGCAGCAGGCGATCCCTCCTGCAGGAGACGGCAGACCGTCTCCGGGGCATAGTCCCCGTGGAGCGGACGGTGGTGGTGACGACAAAAAACCAGGCAGAACTGGTACGCCGGCAGCTCCCATCGATTCGTTTGGAGCATTTCCTGGTGGAGCCGGCCTCCCGGAACACGGCCGCTGCCGTGGGGCTGGGTACCGTGACCATCCTGAGGGAGGATCCGGATGCGGTCGTAGTCGTGGTCCCGGCGGACCACGTCATCCGGCCGGCGGAGAAGTTCCACCGGACGCTCCGCAAGGCGGCCGCGTTGGCGATCGACCGGGAAGGGTTGGTCTGCCTGGGGATCAAGCCCACTTATCCGGCGACAGGGTTTGGCTACATCGAGCCGATGGGGGAGTTGGTTCCGCCCGGCGGCTACCGGGTCCACCGCTTTCTCGAGAAGCCGGAGCTGAAGGTGGCCCGCCGCTTGATTCGCAGGCCCAGGATCGTCTGGAACGGCGGGATCTTCTGTTGGAAGGGCCGCGTGATCATGGCGGCGATTCGCCAATGGCTGCCGGCGTTGCACAAGGGGCTGGATGAGATCCGCAAGGTGCTGGGAACCCCGATCGGGAATATCCGGCTGCAGGAGCTGTACCGCCAGCTTCCCAGCATCTCCATCGACGTCGGGGTTCTGGAAAGATCCCGCAACGTCTGGGTGGTGCCGACCGATTTCTCCTGGGACGACGTCGGCTCCTGGAACAGCCTGGCCTTCCTGCACGGAACGGATGCCGAAGGCAACGTGGTTCTTGGTTCTCACGTGGGAATGGAAACCAACGGTTCCATCATCGTCGGAGAGCCGGGACATCTCATCGCGACGGTCGGGACGAAGGATTTGATCGTGGTGCATACCCCGGATGCCACGTTGGTCTGTCAGAAAACACAGGCTCAGGCGGTTCGCAAGATCGTCTCGACCCTCTCCAATTCACCCCGTTGGAAACGGCTCCTTTGACCCTGCCGTCTCCTTTGAAGCGGCTTCAGCGCCAGGCGTATCACCGCACCCAATTGCCGAACGGGCTGCGGATCGTCAGCGCCCCTCGATGGGAGGCCGAGTCGACAGCGATCGGGATCTGGGTCGGGGTGGGCGCTCGCTATGAGGGATCCCGCGTGAACGGCATCTCCCATCTGCTGGAGCATCTGCTGTTCAAGGGAACGAGGTCCCGCTCTTCGAGACAGATCAAGGAGGCCATCGAGGGGGCGGGCGGTTCCCTGAACGCCTTCACCGATGAAGAGTTCACCTCCGTGGTGGCGAAGGTCCAGCCGAAGAATCTGGAGACGGCGATCGAGGTGCTGACCGACATGGTGCTGCACTCCGAGCTGGATCCGCGGGAGCTGGAGAAGGAACGGCAGGTGGTGATGGAAGAGATCCGGATGTATCGGGATCTTCCCATGCACTACGTCCACGATCTGCTCAACTCCCTGCTCTGGCCGAATCATCCTCTGGGCCGGGATATCGCGGGGACTCCGGATTCCCTGAAACGGATCAGCCGGAAGGAGATCCGCCTTTTTCAGCGGCGGTACTACGCGCCGCGCAATGTGGTCATTGCCGCCTGCGGTCGGCTTACCCATCGGGCCTTGGTGGAAGCGGTCAGCCGATGCTGGGGTACGGTCGCCCCTGGTCGGTCGTCGGTCTGCCGCAGGGCGGTGGAACGGCAGCGCAAGCCCCGCCTGAAGATCGAGGCGAAGGAAACGGAGCAGAGCCATTTTTGCATGGGTTTCCATGCCTTCCCGCGCAACCACCCGCAGATTCACGCGCTGAGCCTGCTCAACGTGGTGTTGGGCGGCAACATGTCCTCCCGCTTGTTCCAGCGGGTGAGGGAGGACCGCGGGCTGGCCTATGAGATCGGCTCACAGATCAAGCGATTCCGCGACACCGGCCTGTTCTCGATCAGCGCAGGGGTGGAGCACAAGCATCTGGATCCCTGCCTGCGGGTGGTGATGGAGGAGCTCCGGCGGATTCGACGCAAGCCGGTTTCGCCGAAAGAATTCGAGCAGGCGGTGGAGTATCTCAATGGGCAGGTTCTTTTTGCCCTGGAGGACACCACCGAGCACATGTGTTGGATCGGGGAGTGCGAGATGCTGCTGGGCCATGTGGAACCGATGGAGTCGATTCTGGCGCAGCTTTCCAAGGTGAAGAGGAGTGACTTGACCCACACCGCCCGGTCTCTCCTTCGTCGGGAGCATCTGAGCCTGGCGGTCATCAGTCCGGTCAAGCCTCGGGTTCAGAAACGGATTGCTGCCATGCTGGAGGCGTGACGTGTCGCGTATCCTGGTGGCCCCCTCCATCCTGGCGGCAGACTTCGGCCGATTGGCGGAGGAAACCCAGCGGATGGAGCAGGCAGGCGCGGACTGGATTCACCTGGATGTGATGGACGGGCATTTCGTGCCCAACCTAACCATCGGGCCCCAGGCGGTGCAGGCCCTGCGGCCGGTCACAAAGCTGCCGCTGGATGTTCACCTGATGATCGAGAATCCGGACCGGTACGTGCCGATCTTCGTCGAGGCGGGTGCAGACCGAGTCACCGTGCATGCCGAAGCGGTTTCCGATCTGGCGAAGGCGGTCCGGCAGGTTCGCAAGCTGGGCGTGAAGGTCGGAGTGGCCCTGCGGCCTCAGACCGGGATTGATGTGCTCAAATCTTGTTTGGAGGAGATTGATCTGGCCTTGTTGATGACGGTCAATCCGGGATTCGGCGGGCAGGCCTTCATGCCGGAGGTCCTGCCGAAGATTGAGGCGTTGCGGAAGATCTACGGCCGATACATCCAGGTGGATGGCGGGATCAATCAGGAGACTGCCGCTTCGACGAGCTCGGCCGGGGCCGATGTAATGGTGGCCGGCACCTACCTCTTTCAGGCGAAGGATCCCAAACAGGCGATTGCTGCGTTGAAGGGAGAGGGATGATGGATCGACCAGCGATTCAATTTGGCACTGATGGATGGCGGGCGCTGGTGGCGGAGGAGTTTACGCTGCCCAACGTCCGCGTGGTCACTCAGGCGGTGGCGGAATATTTGCACGCCCATCCGGACAGGGGGCGGCCTCGCTCGGTCATCGTCGGCTACGATACCCGGCCGCTGGGAGACCGCTTCGCACAGGCAGTGGCGGAGGTCTTCGCCGGAAACGGTTTCCATGTGTTCCTCACCAAAACCCCGATGCCGACGCCGGCCATCAGCTTTGCCATCCGCGATCTTCGGCTGCAGGGAGGCATCGTCGTCACCGCCAGTCACAATCCCTTCACCTACAACGGACTGAAGTTTAAGCCATCCTATGCCGGGCCGGCGGAACCGGAGATGACCCGCTGGATTGAAGCGAGACTCTTTCATGGACCGATCCGCCGGATTCCTCTCTCGGAGGCCCTTGCGGAGAAGAAGGTCAAGTGGGTCGACCTCGAATCGCGCTACCTGAAGTTTCTGAGGCAGTACGTGAAGTGGTCGGTCCTCCGACAGGCCCGTTTTCGTGTGGCCTACGATTCGATGCTAGGCGCAGGCCAGGATCTGCTGCAGAGGGTCACCGCTGGAAGCCGGTTGAAGATCATTCCGGCTCGGGAGCAGGTGTGGCCGATCCGCAGCGCTCACCGGCCGGAGCCGGTGGGGGAACATCTGAAGGAGTTGGCGGCCGCCGTCCGGCGGGAACGTTGCGATGTAGGGTTGGCAACCGACGGAGATGCCGACCGGCTCGGCCTCGTGGGGCCGGATGGCTGCTTCGTCAGCGCGCAAGAGACCATGGGGCTGCTGCTGTGGCATCTGCTGGAAGATCGCGGGTGGCGCGGCATGGTGGTCTCCACCGTTTCCAGCACCAACCTGCTGGACCGGATGACGGACCACTACCGAGTGCCTTTCAAGCGGACGCCCGTCGGATTCAAGCACATCGCCCGTTTTATGCGGACAGAGAAGGTTCTCTTCGGCGGCGAGGAATCGGGTGGCTTCGGATTCAAAGGCTGCGTGCCGGAACGGGATGGCCTGCTGGCGGGGTTGCTCATCCTGGAGATGTTGGCGATGCGTCGCACCAGCCTAACCACGATCCTTCGCCAAATGCGATCCCGGTTCGGGCATTGGCTCTTTGAGCGGGCCGACCTGACCCTCGACCGGCCGATGCGGGCGGAGCGTCTGCAGGAGTGGGCAAGATCCGATTCTGCCAAGGCGTTGCAAGCGGGTCGGGGCAACGGGGTCCGGGAGGTGCAGACCCTCGACGGGGCAAAGATCTGTTTTTGGGATGGAAGCTGGCTCCTGCTGCGCCCATCAGGAACCGAGCCGCTGTTGCGGATCTATACGGAGGCTAAGACGCCGGCACAGGTCAAGCTCCTGTTGTGGACCGGCCAACAGGTTGGGAAACAGGCGGTTGGAAAATAGTGGAGCAGTCTCGCATTCGAAACCTTTGTATCATCGCACACATCGACCACGGCAAGTCGACCCTGGCGGACCGCCTGCTCTTGCGCACCGGGGCCATCACCCCGCGGGAGTTCCGTGTGCAACTTCTCGACGACATGGATCTGGAGCGGGAGCGGGGGATCACCATCAAGGCCTCGGCGGTTCGGATGACCTACACCGCCCAGGACGGCAACGCCTATCTGCTGAACTTGATCGACACCCCCGGCCACGTCGACTTCTCTTACGAGGTGGCCAAATCTCTGCGGGCCTGCGAGGGGGCGCTGTTGGTGGTGGATGCGGCTCAAGGGGTGGAGGCTCAGACGGTGGCCAACCTCTTTCAGGCTCGTGAGGTGGGCCTGACGATAGTTCCGGTGATCAACAAGATCGATCTGCCCACCGCTCAAACCGATCGGGTGAAGGAGGAATTAAAGACAACACTGGAATTTTCCGATGAACCGGCCCTGATCAGCGCCAAGGAAGGGATCGGGGTGGACGAACTTCTGGAACGGATCGTCGAGAAGATTCCCCCTCCGAGTGGTTCCTCCGAAGCTCCCCTGCAGGCCCTGGTGTTTGATTCCTCCTTTGATGCCTATAAGGGGGTCATCGTCTACATCCGCCTGTTCAGCGGGCAAGTGCGAGTGGGCGAGGAGGTCCTCTTCATGGGAACGAAAGAGGTATATCAGGTGCAGGAGGTCGGGATCTTCAGCCCGAAGGCGCAGAAGCGGGATGGCCTTTCCTGCGGAGAGGTGGGATACCTCACCTGCAACATCAAGGATCCCAAGCAGGTTCATGCCGGCGAGACGGTGACGCACTTCAGGCATCCGGCCTCCGAGGCCCTGCCCGGATATCGGCCGGCTCGTCCCCTCGTTTTCTGCGGGATCTATCCTATCAACCCGGGAGATTTTGATCTCCTGCGCGACTGCATCCCGAAACTCCAACTCTCCGATGCCTCCTTTGAGGCCCAGATTGAGAACTCCAGCTCCTTTGGGATGGGGTACCGCTGCGGTTTCTTGGGGTTGCTCCACATGGAGATCATCCAGGAGCGGTTGGAGCGGGAGTTCGGGCTCCATTTGGTGGCCACCACCCCCAGCGTGGTCTACCGGGTCGTCCTCAAGCAGGGGAAAACCATGGAGGTGGAGAATCCAACGAAGCTGCCGGACCCGGCCTCCATCGAGCGGATCGAGGAGCCGATGATCCGGGCCTTTCTGATCGCTCCCTCATGGGCCTTGGGTGCGGTGATGCAACTGGCGCTGAATAGGCGGGGGACCTACCATTCCACCGAGTACTTGGGCACGGAGCGGGCGATGCTGGTGTATGAGCTGCCGCTGTCGGAGGTGTTGGTGGATTTCCACGACCGGCTCAAATCAGCCACCAAGGGATACGGCTCGATGGACTATGAGTTTATCGCGTATCAGCCGGCGGATCTGGTCAAGCTTGATATCCTGCTCAACGGTGATCGCTGCGATCCTCTCTCCTGCATCGTGCCCAAGGAAAAGGCCTACACGAAGGGGAAGGAGCTGGTGGAAAAGCTCAAGGAGGTGATCCCCCAGCAGCTGTTCGAGGTGGCTATTCAGGCTGCCATCGGGATGCGGGTGATTTCGCGGGAGACGGTCCGCCCGCTGGGCAAGAACGTCACTGCGAAATGCTACGGCGGCGACATCACCCGCAAGAGAAAACTGTGGGAGAAACAGCGGGAGGGTAAGAAGCGGTTGAAAACATTCGGGAAGGTTCAGATTCCTCAGGAGGCCTTCATGGCCATTCTCAAGGTTTAGTCGATGGAACCCCGGCCTGTAAAATCGGCTTTTCGAGAGACGGTCGAGTCGATTGTTATCGCGGTTCTGCTGGCCATGGTGGTGCGGACCTTCTTCCTGCAGGCATTCAAGATTCCCACCGGCTCGATGCGGCCTACCCTCATGGAAGGGGATCGGATCCTCGTGGATAAAGTGACCTACGGGATCCCCATTCCCTTTACCGCTTGGCGCCTCCCCCGAATTAAGGCCCCTCAGCGCGGGGATGTGGTTGTCTTTCGCTCGCTGGAGGATCCCCGCCGGGATTTCATCAAGCGGCTGGTGGCTGTGGGAGGCGATGAAGTGGAGATCCGGGATCTGCGTATCTGGGTGAACGGCAAGCCGTTGACTGAGCCGCGCATCTTCCGGGAATTGAATTATTATAACCGGGGTTCGTATGGGCAGACCGGTCAGCAGATCAGCGTCCCGGCAGGGTACTACTTTTTCCTGGGGGATAATTCCGCCAGTTCCCGGGACTCCCGGTATTGGGGATTCCTTCCGGAGTCCAAGATCATCGGGCGGGCCTTTGTCATCTTCTGGCCGCCCAGGCGGGTCCGCCTGCTGAAATAAGGACCGATTGATTTACAGGCTTCAATGTGGTATCCCGTAATCATCAGAGGAGGTTAAGTTGCCATGAAGAGGTTTACAATTTTCACTGTGTTGTGCCTGTTTACGCTGGGCTGCTCTACGGCTACCCCCACGCAGAAGGGGGCGGTTACCGGATCTGTCATCGGAGCGGGGTTGGGTGCCATCATCGGGAATCAGTCCGGTAATGCGGGTAAGGGAGCCCTGATCGGCGCCGCTGCAGGTGGACTCGGCGGGGCCTTGGTCGGCGATGCAATGGCCACGAAATTCTGCCCGACCTGCGGACGGGAATACTTTAGCGATCAGAGCAACTGTCCGCTGGATGGCGCGATGTTGAGGACGAAGGGAGCTCCTCCCCAGACGGCGCAGCAGCAGAGTCCCGAGACCAGTCTGCCGAAGTTCTGCCCGACCTGCGGGCGCAGCTATCCGGAAGACAAGGCTTACTGTCCAGAAGACGGCGCGCAACTGAAGAAGAAATCGTAGGGACGGATCAAAAGGGGTGAGCCTCGCTAATAAGCTCTCCCTATTTCGAATCCTGCTCGTCCCGGCCTTCGTGGTTTGCCTGATTTACTATCGGCCGGGTGAGCAGGAGTTCCTACGGTACCTGGCGGTTGGGCTGTTCGTTCTGGGAGTGGTGACCGATGCCGTGGACGGGTATGTTGCCCGGGCGGAGCGGCAGGCCACTCGGCTCGGCGCCATCCTGGACCCGGCAGCGGACAAGCTGTTCCTCGTTACCGCCTTTCTGTCACTCAGCCTAATCTCCTCGCTGCCGCCGGAATACCGGCTTCCGCCCTGGGTGCCGATTGTGGTCATCAGCCGGGATCTCATCATCGTCTGCGGCTGGCTCCTCATCGTTTTGATCACGGGTGATCTGCAGGCGTTGCCCTCTCGCCTGGGCAAGGCGACCACCTTCTTCCAGATGATCACCATCGTGACGGTCCTGCTGGGGTGGAGATGGTCAAAGTTCGTCCTTTGGGCGGCGATGGCCCTGACGGTTTTCTCGGGCATCGGCTATCTGCGACGTGGAAATCGGCTACTCAACTTCCCTCGAATCCCTTGAAACAGACCCTTCCGGTGGTGGCCATCATCGGCCGGCCCAATGTGGGCAAGTCGGCGCTGTTTAACCGGCTCATTCAGCGGCGGCAGGCCTTGGTGGATGCAACGCCGGGGCTCACTCGGGACCGGCTTTACGGGGATGTTCAGTGGCGGGGGATTGCTTTCCGTGTGGTGGATACCGGCGGCCTGCAATTTCCCCACCG
>JAHFFF010000150.1 GCA_023248095.1 Candidatus Omnitrophota bacterium
AAGCGGCCAGCGAATGCGGAAGGAACCCCATCTGTTCCAGGCCCGTCTGCAGGTTGCCCTTGTCCAGAATCCGCATCACCACTTTGTTGCCGAAGCTGGCGGGCAGGATCGAAACGCGAAAATCCACTTCCCGGCTGTCGGTCCGAACCTTGAACCGCCCATCTTGAGGCAATCGGTTCTCCGTGATATCCAGCTGGGACATGATCTTCAACCGCGTGATCAAGGCGTTCTGATTCTTTTTGGGAAGACGGAAGGCCTCGGTCAAGGAGCCGTCGATCCGGTATCGAACGCGAACCTCATTCTCCTGGGGCTCCAGATGGATATCGCTGGCGCGGGCCCTCAAGGCGTCCGTCAGCATGAGGTTCACCACCTGAACGATGGGAGCCCTCTTACCGGCCATTCCGAAGGGACTCAAATCGATGACGGATTCCTCATCGAGAAGCGCCGGCCCATCCTCCGGCGGGGAGGAAACTTCCTTCTTTCCCCCGTCGCTCAGAAGGCTGTCCAGCTTCTGCTCCGGACGCTGATACAATCTTTGAATGGCCTCCCCGACATCCCGCTCCGCCGCAATCATCGGACTGATTTCAAAGGAAGTCAGCAGAGTCAAATCATCCAGCGCCAGGACATTCAGAGGATCCGACATCGCGACGGACAGCTGGCTGCCGATTCGAGAGACCGGCACCAGACCATACTGACGGGCCACTCGCTCTGGAATGAGCTCAGCCAGAGAGGGTTCAATCTGGCATCGGGCCAAACGAATGGGCGGAAAACCCAGCCCTTGAGCCAAAACCGCCAGGAGCTCCTGCTGGCCGATAAGGCCTTCCTCCACCAAAAGCTGAGCAAAGGTTCTCCCCTTCATCTTGGGCGATTGAACCAACGCCTCCAGCCGGGATCGGTCTATCCCGTAACGTTCTGCCAAAAGATCTACTACTTTTTGTTTTAAAGAAATCACCATTTTCGTCTAGTCCTGGTGTCCTACCGTTGTCCGCGCAATCTCTTCCAGAGGAATCATTCCCGCCGCCGCTTTGGAGACCGCGTAATCCCGGAGCGAAAGCAACCCCAATCCGCAGACGGCCTCGCGCAGCTTTACGGAGGAAACCCCTTTCTCAATGCAGGGACGCAGCGCCGCAGTCAGCGGGATCGCCTCCAAAAGACCCACCCGTCCCGCCAGGCCGGTCCCCCGGCAATGGGGACAACCTTTCCCCCGCATGTAATGGCCGTCGGCCGGAAGCCCCAGTTGCTCGGCCATCTCGCGGGAAGGATGAACGGGTTCCCGGCAGCGCAAGCAGACGGTCCTGGGAAGCCGCTGTGCCCCGACCAGCAGGAGCGAGGAAGCGATCAGATAGGGGTCAATCCCCATGTTGGCCAAACGGGCCACGGCCCCGATGGCATCGTTGGTATGCAATGTGGAGAGGACCAGGTGTCCGGTCAAGGCCGCCTTCACGGCGATGTCCGCCGTCTCATCGTCCCGGATCTCTCCCACCATGATCACATTCGGATCCTGCCGGAGGATGGACCTTAACCCCGCCGCAAAGGTCAGCCCAATCTCAGGCCGGACCGACACCTGATTGATTCCCGGCAGGTCAAATTCCACCGGATCTTCAATGGTCACCAGGTTCTTATCCGGACGGTCGACCAGCTTCAGAAGGGAATACATGGATGTGGTTTTTCCTGAACCGGTCGGGCCGGTGATCAGCACCATGCCGTGCGGATGCATGACCGCATCCTTCAGGGCCTTCAGCGGTTTGGGATCAAAACCGAGAGAATCGATGTCCAGCATTGCTTGGGCCTTGTCCAAAATCCTCAGGCATACTTTTTCTCCATAGTAAGAGGGCATGACGGAAACTCGGTAATCGACGTCCCTGCCCCCCGTCGAGAATTTGATCCGGCCGTCCTGAGGCAGCCGATGCTCGGTAATGTTCAAGTTCGCCATCACCTTGATGCGGGAAACAATGCCTGCATACAGCGAAACCGGCGGCGACTCTCCCTCCCGGAATACCCCATCGACGCGGTAGCGGATGCGCAGCTTCTTTTCGAATGGCTCCACGAGGATGTCGCTGGCTTTCAGGGCCGCCCCCTGCGCAAGCACGCTGTTGGTCACTCGAACGATCGGGCTTTCCTGAGTCAGGCGGATCAGGTTCTCCGCGGATTCCTGCGGAGCGGCATCGGTCTCCGCCAGCAGTTCCAAAGACCCTCCCAGTTCCTGGCCGGCAGAGCCTTTCAATTCCGCCAGTGTTTCCTTCATGTCATCTCCGTAAAGCCGGTGAAGGGCTTCTTGAATCTCCTCCTGAGTCGTGATGAGGGGAACCAACGTCAGCCCCGTCGTTTGGCCGACGTGATCCAACGTCAAGATGTTGAGAGGATCTGCCATGGCCAGCGTCAGCTGCTGGCCGATGCGGGAAACCGGAACAATCTGATGGTGATGAGCCATGGACCGGGGAATCACCTCCATGAGCTGGCGGTCCAGTTCCAACTTGGCCAAACTGATGGTGGGGATCTGCAGAATCCGGCTTAAAGCACCGGCAAGGGTTTTCGCATCGACCAGCTTCAACTCCACCAGCCACCGGCTTAAAGACCCTCCTCGTTCCCGCTGAAGTTCTACGGCTTTCTCCAACTCCTCACGGCTGACGAGGTTCTGGGCCAGCAGCGTCTCCATCAGGCGCGCGCTGACCCCCTGCTGAGTTTTTTGATCAGACATGGTTTTCTCCATACAGCCGCTGAATCGCCTCAACCACATCACTGAAGGTGGAGACAAAAACCTGGACGGAGCGGTGGGTCAGCAGTTCAATGTCTTCCATCGCCTTCCTGTTCAAGGGGTCTGCCATGGCGATTGTTAAAGTGTCTCCAATGTGGTCCACGGGAATCAAGCAGTACTGGCGAGCAACATTTTCAGGAATCAAACGCGACAAGTCGCCATCCAAGGAATATTGCTTAAGCGGCAAATAGGGGAAACCGTATTGGGCAGTGAAGGCCTGGATGATGGCTTCCTCCGTGGTGTAGCCCAAGGTCACCAGCGCCTCACCGATTAAGCCGCCTTCCTGCTGCTGGACGCCCAAGGCCTCTTCCAGCTGCCGGGGGGTGATTGCCTTGCGTTCTACCAGGAGTTCTCCCAGCAGCTTGGAAATAAACCTCCGCGGCATGGCGCCCTCTCCTCTAGGTGGGGTGGATCAGACGCAGGAGCTCCTCGGGGTCATGGGAACGGGAGGTGGCCTCCTCGTAACTGATCTCTTTCCTCGCATACAATTCTGCGAGGGACTGGTTCATCGTCTTCATTCCCTCCCGGTGGCTGGTTTGAATGACGGAATAAATTTGATGAGACTTCCCTTCGCGGACCAGGGCTCGAATTGCCGGGTTTGCCAGCATAATTTCCGCAGCAAGTCTACGGTCATTGCCGTCCATGGCAGGAACCAGCTGCTGGGCCAGCACGGCCAGAAGCACCGAGGACAACTGGGTCCGAACTTGTTGCTGTTGATGCGAAGGGAAAACATCCACGATTCGGTTGACGGTCTGGACAGCGTCCGACGTATGGAGGGTTGCCAGTACCAGATGGCCGGTCTCAGCAATGTTCAGCGCCGCTTCAATGTTTTCAAGGTCCCGCATCTCTCCAATGAGAATGACGTTGGGATCCTCCCGGAGAATGTGTTTCAGGGCCTCGTGATAGGAGCGGGTATCGACACCCAGCTCCCGCTGGTCGATGATCGCTTGTTTGTTCTCGTAAACGTACTCAATCGGGTCCTCGATGGTAATCACATGGCATTTCCGGTGCTCATTAATCCAGCCCACCATCGAAGACAGCGTGGTCGACTTTCCGCTGCCGGTGGCCCCAGTGATCAACACAAGGCCTTGCTTTCTTCGGCAGACCTCCTCCATGATTTTGGCCTGCAGACCGCATTCCTGGAAATTCCGGATGTGCTTGGGCAGGAGGCGCACGGCCGCACTGACGCATCCCCGCTGCATGAAGACGTTGACCCGGTACCGGCCTGATCCATCCATGCCGAACGACATGTCCATCTCCAGATCCCGTTCGAAGGCCTCGATCTGAGCCGGCGTCAGCAGACCATAGGCCAGCGCCTTGGTGTCTTCGGCGGTCAACGGCGGCAGATTCATCGGGGTCAAATCCTCGTTGACGCGCAGCGATGGGGGACATCCCACGGTCAGGTGAAGGTCGGAGGCGTTGCGTACGACCATTGCTTTTAGAAGATCTGCAATCTTGGCTTGGTTCATGTCGCTGGCGTCTCCTCTTAGGCTGCCAGGATCTTGTTTTTGCCCATCTGCTTGGCGGTCCGGACTCTCTCGGCCGCTTTCAGCAACAGCTCCGCTCCAGTGGAACCGTCAATGGGATTCTCGCTGATG
>JAHFFF010000151.1 GCA_023248095.1 Candidatus Omnitrophota bacterium
CCAGCGAACTGGAGAAGATTGTCGGAAAACCGGACGCCCGGCCTGAATATTTCCTGGCCGAATCCGCGACCCGGGGCGAGGAAGGACTGTACGACATGTTCCCTCTCGGCGTTGGGAAGGAACAGATGAACCGCGATGTTCCTCTCTTCTTCGAGGGAGGGTCATCCCGGCCGAAAGTGATCCTCTTCAGGAAGCTCACAAAAACGCCACCCATCGACCGCGACTCGATCAGGCCCGCCGCCGGGCTGGAGGAATTCTCGGAGGAAACTTTTGGACGTCGAGAGGACGTTTTTCAGTTGGCCCTCCATCCGAGCGGAAGGTTCGCCGCGAAGGTCCTCTCCGATGGTTCCGTGGTGCTCGACGACTTGAGTGGAAGCGGGTTGGCGCCGGACAATCTCTATGTACCGGAGGAACAGGCCCTCGACCAGCACGCCCGCAAGGTTGCCTTCACGGCCGATGGAACGGTGATCGGCGTGCTCCGCCGGGACGGTTGGATCGGCTTGTATGACGCCTACACCCGCCGGGGATTCGCCAAATTCCGGCATGAGTACGGAGCTTTGGACTTCGCCTTCAGCCCCGACGGTCCCGCGCTCGCCAGCACCGGGCTGGACGGCTCCATCCGGATCTGGCATCTGCCGCCGAGGACGGAGATTTCCAGCAAAAGACCTCCGTTCAAATTGATTGAGGCGTACCAGCACTGGAGCAGCGTTGTCGCGTTCGCTCCGGACGGGCGGCACTTTGCCTCTTCCGGCTACAACGGCAATCGACATAAGATCCACCTCTGGGACCTGGAACAGACCAAGATTGCGCTTGGTCTTCAAGACCACCAAGCACCGGTGCAATCCCTTGCCTTCAGCCCCGATGGCCAGCGGCTGGCATCCGTCAGTCTGGATGGGGCCCTCAAGGTGTGGGATCTGGCCTCCAGACGTGTGATTCAGGAATTGTCCAGCAACATCCAGCACGCTTCTTCTCAGGTCCGCTTCAGCCCCGACGGACGATGGCTAGCCTGGGCCGAGGGGCCCACCGGCAGAGTGCAAGTCCTGGAGGTCCCTGCCGGCGTAGCCAAGCCTCTGTCTCCTATCCGAATCTATAGGGAAACGCCGGGCCGCTCCCTGAACACGGCGATCTTCTCGCCTGATGGAAAGTTCCTCTGGGTCGGCGGGACCGGACCGGCGCTACGCAAAATCTCGCTGGAGTCCTCGGACCGTCCTCTTCGAGGACAAAGGATGGTTTTCCTGCTGCCGGAGAAAATGGGGATGCCGGAAGATTCTATTGGGGAACGGGTCGGATCCTATTCCACATTCCAGGAGATGCAGAAACGGCTGGAAGAGATCCAGGAAAGCTCCGAAAAAGAGGGGCGGCCCATCGATCGAGTCGGTCTTCAGGTGGGGGAAATCCTGTACGCCCATTCCCTCTCGGGCATTGCGGAAGACCTTGTGGGGATCACGCCCGCGCTGCTCCAGGATCTGGTGCTGCTTGACCCGGACGGCTGGATCTTGGAGTACCAGCTGGAAATGGTCTCTTCAAACCTCGGCCGTCGGACGCTCCGCATCACTCCCCTTCTCTCCAATACCCCCGCCGCGGGGCTGGAGGAGACCTCTCGGCGCGTGAATGACCTCTCGGCGGATGAAGCGGGAAACTTCCTGCTCATGTTCATCAGCGGGGAGGGGACAATCACCTCTCTGGATGCCCAGCCATGGATCAACAGCGCCGGCACGTATCCCTTCCGGCTAGGACAGGCCTTGCGGCCCTTCTATGAACTCTATGTGGATACCAGGCTGATTGAGAAGGAGATCCCGATCACCGCGCCGGGGAGACATCTAATGTCCGGACTTTTGGGCGGGGAGTACAGCCTCTCAGAAACGATACGGGCGCTCCACGCGCGGCTGGCTGAAGCGGGTGACGCAGGGTTCCCAAGCGTGCTCAGAGACGTCTATACCGAAGCGAAGCAGCGGGAGAAACTGCTCCCGATTCTCCTGAAGGAGGCGGAGGCGTGGGGCAAGAGGAACGACCTGGAGCTGCGGGTCAAGAATCTCCCTATTGATTGGAAGCCGGGAGTAATAACCTCCGCCGGGATGGAGGAGAAGGCAGGGGCCGCGGCCGGACGGTGGGTCGCTCAAGCGATGAAGGGAAAAAAGGTGGAGCAGGTGATGGAGATCGACGCGGCCGACGCCGTTCGCAGGCATGGCGCGGGCGTTATCACCAAACTCCGGGAGCTGCTGTCCAGCAGGAGGGATTCCATCCGCATGAAGGCGACACTCCTGCTGGGCAGCGCCGGCCGGCCGGCGGCAGAGAGCCTGCCGGAGCTCCGGAAGCGGCTGTTCGACCGGCACCCCTTGGTCCGGATCTTCGCGGCGACGGCGATCGAGCAGATCGGTGTCGGCGATGCGGAAACCCTTTCTGCTCTTCGGGAAGCCGCAGAGTGGAATGTGGGAAACCAGCATCCAGACAAGGATCTGCAGGAGGCCCTCAAGCAAGCGATCCGCACTCTCGCTCCCAAGAGGTCCGTCGCCTCTGTTCCCGCATACCCGCGTTGGCCTCCGTCCGCGACTGCGCCGGAGCCCAAGCCTTTCCGGATCGGGCAGCCAGCGCCGTCGGAAAAACCGGCACCTCCTGTTCCGAGCATGGACAAGCTGCGCCGGGAAGCCCTAGAAATCCTGAGCCGGTTCGCAAACCGGAGACCGGAGGAAGATGAGGCAGCGGATGAACCGATCCCGCCACGGGCCATTCTCCTCAGCATCGGACAGACGCGACGGTTGTCGGGCCTGCTTCTACCCTTGGGAGATCTCCTGCGGGCTGCGTCGGAGATCCGGACCCGGCTTTTCCAAAACAGGCTCTACTTGGTGACGATGGACCGGAATCTCCGGCAGAGGTTTCCCAATCACCATTTCCTGACCCCCGTGACGGCCATCGACGCACTGGAGGACAACCGGCCTGTTTACCTGCTCAAGAACTACGCGGAGCCGCAGCCGTCGTTCAGTCGGATTGATTCCATCTCCACGCCGCTGGACGACCGGTCCGGCCCCGCCGGGCTCCGGAGAAACCTGGAGCATGTGCTGCTGCGGCTGCTGGCCGACGCTCGGCGAGAAAACCTCTTTCAGTTCTCTCAGAATAAAACGATTTCTCCCCAGATCGAGCGCCTCGCACAGATATTGGAACAGCTGAGCGGCAAGCGACCCTCCCCCGCCGCCGGGCTGGAGGAGAAGTCGGCGGTGCGCACGCCGGTCCGGATTGTTGTGGCGCCGTCGGCGTTTGCTCAGGTGCCGGGGCTGCACCAGACCGTCCGAGCGCTGCAGCAGTCCGGCCTGGAAGAATACATTCTGGCGCTACCGGAGGGCGACCTGCCCCAGGAAGAACTTACGGATCGGTTGAGCGGAATGGCGGCCCAGTTGCTCAGCGTCCCATCTCTCACCCCCATCGGCTACGGAGACAACGATGACCCAGTGGCGCAACAATTCGGAGTGATGATGGCCTCCGTGCACGCGCCCATTGTCTGGCGACATCCGGCGGCGCTGTGGCTGCAGGTTGAGCAAATCCTGACCGGCTTAGGCTTCTCGCAATCGGTAGCCGAACGGACGGCCGACGAGCTCCTTTCCCTGGCCGGCCTGGAGGAAGCGGCTTGATTTTGTGGTATACTTCAGTTAGAAAGTTGGAAATAGTTGGATAATAGGAGGGCATCCCATGACCACCCGTTTGAGGGATAAAGGGCAGATCACAATCCCGGCAAGCATCCGGCAGAGATTGAGACTATCTAAGGACGACTTTCTTTCCGTTGCCAAGGTGGGCAACGCCATCCTGCTCAGCCCACAGCCATCTATCTTCGAGACGGTGGCAGGGAAATTCTCAACTCAGGCCAAGAAGGAATCCATTACCCTCGACAGCCTGCTGAAGGACTTGAAGAAGCTCCGTCAGAAATCCCCGTAGGCGTGGTTGCCTCTGAGCTTCGGATCTTCTTCGATACCAGCGTTTACATCGCAGCCCTCCTCTCCCCGAAGGGAGCAAGCGGAGAACTGATTCGCCTGGCCGAGGCGAGGGCCATCCAGATGGTCGTTTCCGAGAAGGTTGTCGTGGAGGCCGATCAAGTGCTCGCCCGACGATTCCCGGATCTCATCGAAGAAAGCCGAAGGCTCTGGAAGGCCCTCACTCCTGAAATCTCACCAAAACCACATCTTGAGGCGCTGGCACCTTTCTTGAAAAGGCTTCCTCCGGGGGATGCCTCTATTTTATGCTCGGCTTACATGGCCCAGGTCTCTGCGTTTACAACCTGGAACACCAGAGACTTCATGAAACCAGGCGCTCGTAATCTCGTATCCTTTCCGATCGTCGTGCCTGGAGAGTGCCTC
>JAHFFF010000016.1:0-8053 GCA_023248095.1 Candidatus Omnitrophota bacterium
CATCTCTACTTTCCGGATCACCCTCCCACCTCTCTGAGCGACCTTTCGAGGTCCCGCCTCCCACTTCTGAAGCAACCTCAGGAACTCCCGCTCCTCATACTCGAACACCAGGATGTGGGCTCCCTGGGCCGAGGCGCCGGCCCCAACAGTCTCCGCTGTGTGGACTAAGTGAACTGGAACCTCTCGGCTAGCCGGCGTGACGCGAGCCGACAGTGGGGACGATGGTGCCAAGACCACCGGCCCTTTCATCCGACTGTTTGCATAGTAAGTGAACCGCCGCGGAAGAAGCACCTGTTCGATCAGATCATCATAGAAATCCCTTGATTCATCTGCAGTCAAAAGCTCGTCGGAAGGCTCAGGCGGATTGGTGAACCGGAAGCCAGGCTCGATGGAACGGATGTAAAGATTCACCCACTCGAGGAATGATCGCTTGGTGGAGGGCCTTGTCGGTTCCTCCCCGTAAACCGCCGGTGTGTCACCGAACACCCCCTCCACCCAGTCCTGGAAGGAGAATTTGGGATTCTCGGGGTCATAGGCCCTCTGAAAGAGGCGCACCGCATGGGCGATATCCGCCGTCTCCCCTTTTTGGAACGGCTGCAGTGTTGGGTCCTTCTGCAGCAGTTGCTGTACGGTCTCTGTGCTTGGGCTCTCCGAAGCGCGCAAGGCCTTCAATTGGTCGCGGCTCAGCTTCTCGGAAATTCTGGGGGAATTTCCCTCCAAGGCAATTGTCTCCCGCAGGACTTCCAGCAAGCGGTCTTCCCGTGTCCTCTCCTCCAATCCAGAAGGGGTGGCCGGCGCCTGGGGTAGCGGGGCGATGGGCAGCACGAAGCGAAAGACCGATCCGGTCTCCTCTCCTGGATTGGCCTCGCCGACGGCCTTCCGGACCGGCAGGAACTCCAACTTGCCACTGATCTGCTCGATCTGGCTGCGCAGCGGGCCTAACCCGAAACCGGTGCCCTGCCTGCCGATGATCTCCGGTCGATCGAGCCGTTGTCCTGCCTGGAAGAGGATCTCCTCCCGCCGCATCTTCCTGCCATCCTCTAGTTCGATCACGCCTGGAATCCCGATCCCGTTGTCTTCTACAACAACGGTCAGGGTCCGCTGGTTCGAATCATAGCTGGCCTGGACGATCACTTCGAGAAGCCGGTCCAGTCTTCGATACTTCCAGGAGTTTTGAA
This sequence comes from Candidatus Omnitrophota bacterium, assembly GCA_023248095.1. Classification (GTDB taxonomy): domain Bacteria; phylum Omnitrophota; class Gorgyraeia; order 1-14-0-20-64-10; family 1-14-0-20-64-10; genus JAHFFF01. Next base: position 1,179 of record JAHFFF010000016.1, read on the forward strand.
GCAGCTCCGCCAGAAGATCCCGGATCAACTTGGCCTGGGCCGGGGATACCAGAAGATCCTTCCCATCGGGTATTCCCTCCAGGCGAAAGGTCACGGCATCCTTCTGCTCGAGGGACATGGGTGCGGACTGAATCACCTCCTGCAGCAGGTTGGTTAAACCGACAGGGGTGGGCTGTGCAGCGGTCTGCAAGGGGAGAGGTTCCAATTCGATCTCCAGTTCCTTGCCCACCTCAGCGATGAAGGCATTCACATCCCCCATCAACCGATGGATCCGGTCCACCAGCTTTCGAACATCCTTCACCCCGTCAGGGTCTAGTCCCCTGGCCTTAAGTCCTTCTGCATCCGAGGGAAGATCCGCCAGGAATCCCTCGAGCTGATGCCCATAGTCCTGGAACCGGAGGAACTGGGTGCGCAGGCTCTGCAACGGCCGGAGGAGTTTCTCCTTCTCTGCCTTCAATTCCTGCAAGGAAACGATGGCCGCCGAAGCGAGGGTCTCCCATCGGTCCAGCATCTCCAGAACATCCTTCTCCCGATCGGTTGCCTCTGATCTGTTCTTCTCACCCAAGAGAGCTTTCTCATGCTTGGCCACCGTCGCGCGCACCTGCTCCAGGTCCTCTTGGGCAACCACGGAGAGCAACTCCAGCGACACATCGTGGAAAAGAACCCCTAAACCGGAAAAATTCTCCTGGGGGCGTGGTGCGATATTGGGCTTGCTTGGCTTCTCTTTCCCTGGCTGCTCAGGTGCCCTCTCCCGTACCGCGTTGAGTGTGCCGGATGCCTCACCCGCCAGTTGGTCACTCAGGTTTACAATGTCCGTCCCCAACCGGCTGATCTCAGCATTCTCTGTAGGGAGCATCTGTGCGACTACGGACACTCGGTTGATGCTGTTCCGAAGGGCGTGCAGAGGACCAGCCATAATCTGTTTTCCTTTTTCCTGCAGCAACAGATAACTCCGGGAGCGCTGGTAGGCCCGCGTATTCTCCAACGCGAACAAGGCCCCGTTGCCCAATGTTTGGAGGGCGCTGCGAACCTGGTCCTGAAAGATGGCCCGCTGCTGTTCCGTCTCCCCTCGAAAGATCGGGCTGCCGGAATTCCAGTTGCCAACGAGGATGATCCCTTTAGGCCTGCCCTGTGCATCATCCAGGAGAACATAATAGACGGAGCGGACCTTCTCCTTGCCCCCGTACACCTTCGCGTTCTCCTCCAGAGTCGACTGATCGATCCAAGCAGCCCGGGGTCCCGCTGACTCCAGCCAGCGGTTCTCGATGAAGAGATCTCTTTGAGGCGTCGGAAATCGCAACGCCAAGTCCTTCTCATAAACGGCCGCGCCGCCTGTGGCGACAGCCGATTCTCCCTTCAGGGTCTCACTCCGGAATAGGGCGCGGATTACGTGCGGCTCGGCCTCTCGGCCGGCAGGTTCGACCAGATAGAGCGCCACTTGTTCGTAGCCGAGAATCTTCCGCACGGCTTCGACAAAGGCGTTGCCGACGGCTGCTTCATCCTGAGCGTGCAGGTACTGCTCCATCGTCTGGATCAGTCCAGCGATGGAGATCAGGGGTTGGGATGCTGGCCCAGCCTCTCCATGAAATGCCTCCTCCAGGCCGGCCTTGACCTTGTAGGAAGGTTGCTCAGGTCGAAGCGTGCCTCGGCCCGGTTCGGCATAGAGCACGGCGGACGAAGGGGGTAGAATCAGCCCAACGATCAAAAAAGGGCCCAGCAAGCGGGCAAGAAATATAGCTCGTAGTTTACTCATCTGATTGGAGTAGATACTGTTAAGTTTACCTGCCTGAAGGGAAAGATGCAAGAATATATATTAGATTTTATTACTATTAACAATCTAGGCGACGACGTTGACGAGGCGGTTAGGAACGACGATAACGTCTCTGGGGGTCTTGCCGTCGAGCCAGCGGGTGACTGCCGGGTCGGCCAGCACCTTCTTCTTGAGTTCGTCGGCGCTCAAGCCGGCCGGAACGGTCAGGCGGGAACGGACTTTGCCGTTCACCTGGATGATGAGGGTGACTTCTTTTTGAGCAAGCAAATTCGCATCGTAAACCGGCCAGCGGCTGCGGCAAAGCCATTGCTTTTGGCCAAGCCTCTCCCAAAGCTCTTCGGAAAAATGGGGGGCGAAGGGGCTGAGCAGCTGGAGGAGCGCCTCCATCGCTTCGCGCGCCGCCGGAGAAATCCCGCCGGCGATATTCTTCTCGATGGCGTTGCGAAGTTCCATGAGAGCGCTGATGGCTGTGTTGAGCTTGAAGGATTCCAGGTCGTCGGTCACCCGCTTGATGGCGGCGTGGGTCAGGCGGCGGAGTTCCGATTCCCGGTCCGTTCGTCCTTCGATAGGCTCAGGACGAACGGCTGCGACATTCTCCACCAGGTCCCACACCTTATTGAGGAAGCGGTTGATTCCCTCGATGGCATTGTCGTTCCACTCCAGCTGATCCTCCGGCGGTGCCGCAAACAGGATGAACATCCGCAGGGCATCGGCCCCGGATCGGGCAATCACCCCGTCGGGATCCACCACGTTGCCTCGGGATTTGGACATGACCTCGCCGTCCTTGAGCACCATCCCCTGCGTGAGCAGACGGCTGAAGGGTTCATCCAGCTTGAGCAGTCCCTGATCGCGCAGAAATTTGGTGAAGAAACGGGAATAAAGCAGGTGCAGGATGGCATGCTCGATCCCGCCAATGTACTGGTCCACCGGCATCCAGTAGGCGGTCTCTTTTGGATCGAACGGCAACCGGGTTTCTTTCGGGGCGCAGAACCGCAGGCAATACCAAGAGGAGTCGAAGAAGGTGGCCATCGTGTCGGTCTCCCGGCGGGCAGGCTTGCGGCAGCGCGGACAGGGGACGTCGACGAATTCCTTTACCTTGGCCAGCGGCGAACCTCCCTCGCCGGTGATGGGAGCCTTCGGCGGCAACGTTACCGGCAATTGGTTCTCAGGAACCGGCACCACTCCGCACACCCCACAGTAGATCATCGGGATCGGTGTGCCCCAGTAACGTTGCCGGGAGATCAACCAGTCGCGCAGCCGCCACTGCACCACCCGCTTGCCCATTTCCTTCTCCTCCATCCAGGCAGCAATCTTGGACTTTCCCTCCACGCTGGGCAGGCCGTCGAACTGGGCGGAGTTGATCTGCGCTCCCTCCCCCTCAAACGCCTCCTTCCAGTTCAAGGAGTTACCGGCTGGGGTCTGACCCTCTGGGGTCTGACCCCTTTGGGTTTTCTCTTGCGGCGGTTGAATTACTACTCGAATGGGCAGCTGATGTTCTCGCGCGAACAGGAAATCCCGCTGATCATGGGCCGGCACCGCCATGATCGCACCGGTACCGTACTCCATCAGCACGTAATCCGCCACCCAGATCGGGATCGTTTCCCCGTTGACCGGGTTGACAGCATAACCGCCGGTGAAGACCCCTTCTTTCTTAACCCCTTCGGCCGTGCGGTCCTGTTTGGATTGGCGAATCGCTTGCTGAATGAAAGCACGTATTTTCGTTTCCTCAGGCCGGCCGCGAATCAGCTTCTCCGCGAGGGGATGCTCCGGCGCCACCACGACATAGGTCGCTCCGAAAATGGTGTCCGGCCGGGTGGTGAAAACCGGCAGCCGCTCCCCTGTCTCTTTCACAGTGAACCAGATCTCCACTCCCTCGCTGCGGCCGATCCAGTTCCGCTGCATGGTGACCACCCGCTCCGGCCAGTCAGCGAGCTGCTTTAAATCTTCGAGCAATTCCTCGGAATAAGCGGTGATCTTTAAAAACCACTGCTCCAGCTGCTTCGGTTCGACGGGAGTGTGGCAACGCCAGCATCCCTCCTGCACCACCTCCTCGTTGGCCAGCGTCGTCTGGCAGCTCGGGCACCAATTCACCGGCGCCTTGGCCCGGTACGCCAGCCCCTTCTCGAACATCTTGAGGAAGATCCATTGGTTCCAGCGATAGTAATCCGGCTGGCAGGTCACCACCTCCCGGTCCCAATCGTAGGAGATGCCCAGCCGCTTAAGTTCCACCCGCATCTGCCGCACGCAGTCCATCGTCCATTCGGCCGGGTCCACCCCCTTCTTAATCGCCGCGTTCTCCGCCGGCTGGCCGAAGGCATCGAACCCCATCGGGTGCAGGAGGCGGCAACCTTGAGCCATGCGGTACCGGGCCAGCACGTCGCCGATGGTGTAGTTGCGGACATGCCCCATGTGGATCCGGCCCGAGGGATAGGGGAACATCTCCAGCAGGTAGAATTTTTTCGCGCCGGGCTCAGCCGTCGCGCGAAAAACACCAGCCTCCTCCCAGCGTCTCTGCCATTTCTTCTCGATCTCAGCGAATGGGTAACTCATCGTCGGAACCTGATTCTAACAGGTGCCGGAACGATTGACAACGCGAGGACCCTCTGAGTAGACTGGAACCTCTACGGGGCTGTAGCTCAGCTGGGAGAGCGCTTGCATGGCATGCAAGAGGTCAGGGGTTCGATCCCCCTCAGCTCCACCATTTTGTTCGCCGAGGTGGCGGAACCGGCAGACGCGCAGGTCTCAAAAACCTGTGAGGGCAACCTCATGAGAGTTCGATTCTCTCCCTCGGCACGTACAAGCGATGGCGACTTTCAGGCCGAAAATCCTGTCGGCAGGGAAAAAATAAGAGGCTGCCTCAGTAATCAATCCCCTGCTGGGCGGGAATTCCTTTCTTCATCGGGTGCTTCACGTCTTTCATCTCGGTCACGAGGTCGGCCATCTCCAAAACCTGCGGGTGGGCATTCCTCCCGGTGAGGATGATGTGCATCTGCGGCGGCTTGTCCCGTAAAAGCTGGAGGACGTCCTCCAGCTCGATCAGCTTGAAATCGAGATAGCCCAGCGCATAGTTGACCTCATCCAGGATGATCACGTCGTACTGGCCGGAGAGCATCCGCTCGCGGGTGAGCTGCAGGGCCGCCTTCGCCGCCTCCACATGTTCATCGAACGGCTTTTTGTCCCCCATGATCTTGACGAAGCCGCGGCCGAGTTGAAGGACTTCAAACTGCGGGTACAACCGTTTGGCGAGTTCCAGCTCTCCGTAGACGACCGGCCAATCCCCCTTGAAGAACTGGATCACGAGGACCTTCCATCCGTGGCCGAGCGCCCGCATCGCCGCACCCAGCGCGGCGGAGGTCTTACCCTTGCCGTCGCCGGTGTAAACGATGATGAGTCCCCTGCGGGCAGCCACGGGCAAGCGTTAACTCTCGGTGAACAGCCCTATCTTACGGTACTTCTCCCGCCGGGCTTCCAACAGTTCCTTGGGGTCCATCCCCTTGAGCTCTTCGAGGTTCCGCTTCAACGCGGCCTTCAGATTTTCCGCCGCGGTATCCGGATCCCGATGCGCTCCTCCCAAGGGCTCGGGCACAATTTCGTCGATCAATTTGAGGGAAAGCAGATCCGCCGCCGTCAGTTTTAAGGAAGCGGCTGCCTCGGGCGCCTTGGCCCGGTCCTTCCAGAGGATCGCCGCGCATCCCTCCGGGGAGATGACGGAGTAGTAGGCATTCTCCATCACCAGGACCCGGTCCCCCACGCCGATCCCCAACGCCCCGCCCGATCCCCCTTCGCCGATCACCGCCACCACAATGGGAACCGGAAGCTTAGACATCTCCCGCAGGTTGTAGGCAATCGCCTGCGCCTGACCCCGCTCCTCTGCCCCCACGCCCGGGTACGCCCCCGGCGTATCGATGAAGCAAACAATGGGGAGGCGAAACTTTGCCGCTATCTGCATCAGCCGGATCGCCTTGCGGTACCCCTCCGGATGGGCGGAGCCGAAGTTCCGGTACAAATTTTCCTTGGTATCCTTCCCCTTCTGATGTCCGACGATCAGGATCGGCATCCCCTCCAGCTTGGCAAGGCCGCCGATCAAGGCCTTGTCGTCCGAAAACAGCCGGTCACCATGGATCTCCACGAAGTCGGTCATGAACTTGCCGATGTAGTCCAGGGTGTAAGGCCGCTTCGGATGGCGGGCCAACTGAACCCGCTGCCAAGGGCTCAGATGCTGGTAGACCTGCTTGCGGGCCTGCTCTACCTTCTGCTCTAACTGCTGGATCTCCTCGGCAGGGTCCATCCCCTTGGTGGGCGGAAGCTTCTTGAGTTCCTGTAACTTCTGCTCCCACTCCACAATTTGCCGCTCAAAATCGAGGGTGAACGTGCTCATGGCCTAGGGATCATTCGACAATGGTGACAGAGGTGCCTTCCGGCAGAAGGGTGTACAGCTCCTCGGCATCGGAGTTGAGCAGACGAATGCAACCTCGGGTGACCGGCTTGCCGATGCTTTCCGGCTGGTTCGTTCCGTGAATTCCGTATTGCGGAAGGTCGAATCCCAGCCAGCGGGTGCCCAGAGGGTTTTCCGGATCGCCAGGGGCGACCACCCCTTTCCACACAGGATCAATGAGCCGGCTCGTGATCCGGAAATTTCCCGCAGGGGTAATGCCGCCCGCGCCGGTCGAGCAGTGATAGACCTTCACCACTTCTTCCCCGTTCTTCAGCGTCAGCGTGTTCTGCGATTTATCCACGATCACGCTGAAGTTGGTCTTGGTCACCTTGAGCAACTGGCCGACGCGGATGAGATCCCCCCGGACCCCGTTGGCGGCCCGGATCAATTCCACCGTCGTGCCCGAGCGCCTGGCGATCCTGCCCAGCGTGTCGCCAGGCTCGACCTTGTAAGTCGCCGCATCCGGGGTCATGGTGGGGGAGAAGATGAGCTTCACGTTCACCTGGCCCAGCCTCTCTTGGGCAGTAGCCGCCAGTTGGGCCTCGGGGTTCTGCTGGAGAACCTGCTGGTACAGCTGCTTGGCATCCAGGTAGGAACCCTGCGCCAAGGCCGTCTCGGCACGTGCCAGGAGGAGGCGGGCATTCTCCCCTCCACCTGAGCTAACTTGCG
>JAHFFF010000016.1:8153-17285 GCA_023248095.1 Candidatus Omnitrophota bacterium
TTCTGCTGGAGAACCTGCTGGTACAGCTGCTTGGCATCCAGGTAGGAACCCTGCGCCAAGGCCGTCTCGGCACGTGCCAGGAGGAGGCGGGCATTCTCCCCTCCACCTGAGCTAACTTGCGTGCTCGGAGAGGTCTCGCGAAGCGGGGCCTCCTTTAACCGCTGGCCGGACGTTTCCGGCAGAACCTTCTCCTGCGAAGCGACCTGCTCAGAGCTGGGAGCCGAGGCTGCGCGGCGCCCCGCCGCTACCACACCACCCACTGCAGCGACACTGACGATCCCCACCCCTGTGGCAATCATCCATCGAAATTTCGGATTCATCTTTCCCTCATCGGTAGACCACAACCGCGATCATGCCGCCGAGCGCTGCACCCACAAGCACTTCGACCGGCGTATGACCCAACAGCTCTTTGATCCGTTCCTGGTTCATCTGGCCTTTCAGATACAACTCATCGATCAGCTTGTTCAGCGCAACCGCCTGACGGCCTGCTGCCCGCCGCACCCCTTGGGCATCGAACATGGTCACCAGGGCAAACATAAGCGCCACCGCAAAGGCCGGCGTGTGGAAACCGACCTGGTAGCCTACCGAGATGGCCAGGGCGGAAACACCGGCTGAGTGAGAGGAAGGCATGCCCCCCGTCCCCAGAAACCACCGCACATCAAATCGGTGCTTCTGGCGGGCAGCTAAAATCACCTTCAATGTCTGTGCCACAACCCATGCAGTGGTGGTCGTCCAGAGGACCTTGTTTTGGAAAAGCTGCGCCAGGGGTGACACGCAGGTTATTCTACCACCACTCGGTCGATCAGAACATGCAGGTCCCGGGCAGGAAGCACCACGGGGCTGGCCGAAGGCTTGCCGACAAGATCTCCCACCCGGATGCTTAAATCCACCTCGGAGGGGAGAGCGACTGACAGCGCTGAATGCACGCGATCCTCCGGGCCGATGGTATAGATGCAGGGAAAGCTGACCGGGTACACCTTCTTGATCGCGAGGGGATCCTTGCTTCCCGGTCCTGTCACTACAATCAAGAGGGTGTCGGACTCCTTGAGGCGGCTTTTCAGCTCGGGAAGGATGTCGACGATGCCGGTGATCTTGAATTCCACCGATGGCCTCTGCGGCATCGCGGGGTTGATGAGGTCGACTAACTCGGGCGGAATCAGATCCGTGGCGGTGTTAATCGCCTTAGTGGATTGGAGGAGATGAGTCGGAGGGGTGAAGTTCGACTGACCCTTCAGCCAACTGTATCCGGCACCGATGGAAAACCCCAACGCCAGCGCCACAAGGAGGCTTAGAAACTGAAAGAGGCGGCCCATGGTAGGCGTCAAGTTACCATGGGCCACGTCGAGGTGTCAAACCGTCTTCCGCCGTCGGAGAAACCTCTTGAGCCCTCCGCCGAACCCGGCCAGCCCCATCAGCCCCAGAGATCCCGCCGCCCAGGGGACAGCCGGCGTGGGAACTTTCATGTACCGGACATCCATCCTCAGAACCTCCCCGGTCGTCAGCAACCGGCTGAATCGATGAGCGCGTCCGCTCTGCGGAATCGCAATCCGGAACGGAAGAACCCCCACTTCCTGAACCTGGGCTGCCATTTTGCGCAAATCGTCCATTTCTTCGTTCTTAGCTGCAACTGAGGCTGCCTCCAAAGCAGCTGGGGCACCATAGTTGTAGCTGTCACTCTGAGATGCTGCAGCTCGGAGTGACGTCTTCGCCTGCGCCATGCGCCCCCCTGCGAACTCAGCAGCATCTGCCTGCCTCTCGAACCGAGCAACCGTCCCTCCGGTCACAATCGTAGAAACATCCGGCAAGAACCCAGCCACCTTCAGGTGCCGCTGGAGGTTCCCGCTGAACCGAAGGCCCCACATCTCCTCCGGAAGGTACAGGCTCCAGGAGATGACGGTTACGGGGATGTCCAGCGTGGGGCCGCGAAACCGCTCCTGACCCACCCAGTCGATCACCGATCCCTTCTCCACGTAGACCACCTCCACCGGGAAGGTCTCCTCCGGCCCGCGGGTCGCGACCAATGGAATCCGCACGCGACCATGTTCACCTACCGCCGGCTTGACCGCCCGCTGATTCACCAAAACGCTCCAGAGGGTGGCCTGGTCCGGCAAAGCCACTTCCAGCCATGGCTTCTTGTTGTTCCGCACCTGGTACACCGCCCGGGTAATCCTCTCTCCATTCGGCGAGACGATCGTGGCCAGGTGACCGTACTCCGCAATCGCCACCAGCACCGCCATCTCCTCCGGCCGGTGAATCGAAACCGAGATCCGATACGGAGCCTCCTGGTAACGGAAGGCCGCCACGGCCGGCGAAGCACTCATACCGACAAGGTCGGGCGGCAGCTCCCGGACGTCGATCCGGTGCAATCCCTCCGCCTTCAGGTTCTGCAACTCCAGGGAGGTTCCGTTGGCGATGACCAGGTAGCCGGTCAACCGCTTGGCCTCAACCGGAACCACCACCGGCAGGATGACCTCGCTGTTGCTCTCCCCTAGCGGCTGTTCCATCTCCAGGATCAATGAGGTGACGCCGACCTTCAGTGGTTCGCTGAAAGTCACCTTGACCCTCTGCCCCTGTTCCGTAGAGCTCACCTTCCAATCCTGGCCGCGGACGCTGATCACGGAAGCCCCGGCCGGCAGGTTGAACGATAGCTCCTTGTACTGCCCCTGCAGCACGTGGATCTTCAGCACCGCGAAGGTACGGAGCGACTCTTCCTGGATCGTCGCCAGGACCCGCGCATCGGCCTGATATGCCGGTTCCACCACCTCCTGTTGAATGGGACGGGCCGTCCATCTCAGATTGATGCTGCGGGCGATCCCCAAAGAAGCAGAGAGAATCACCCTGCCCGCCTTGACCTCCTTCGTGACCGTCAACGCATCCTCCGGCGCCAACTCCACATCGGTGCGGGGAATGGTCAGCGCCAATTTGGAAAAGAGGGCCTGCGGGATGTCCATGGAGAAACCCTCAGACTCGTGATCTCTCTGCAGGAGCGTGGAAAGCTTTACCGTCACGCGGCAGGTGCCCCGCTTCTGCACGGCAATGGCATACTGATCGTTATGGACCACCAGAACCCCCGATCCGCTCAGCTTCACCTCCGTTACTGTGGCGCTTCCGAAATCCAGCGGGATCTCCTGCAGGCCGTCCCGGAGGATCTTCACGTTCAACTCCGCCGTCAGCCGCACCACATCCCCTTCAATCTCTCCGGTGTACAATCCCTCTTGGATCGACCAACCCTCCGCCGGGATCTCCGACCCCTCAACTGTCGACTCTACAATCTTCGACGCTTCCGCCGAACTGCAGATGCCCACCGTTGCCAACAGAATCCCCAGACTCAACCCACCCCACCACTGCAGTCTCGTGTTCATCGCTCCGCCTCCTATGGTTTCGTCGGCAACCAGGGTCCCAGCCAACTGCTCAGCCGGGTACCTAATGGTTGCAGATCCTGCGGCAACCCCTCGACTCCCTGCAGGAGAAGAACGATCTTCTTCCCACTCACCTGCAGAGTCAATTCAACGGAGGTCGTCAAGCCGGTCTGGCCGAGCCTTTGTCCGGAGTAGCGACTCAACCCCGCTTGATTCAGCAACTGCCAGAGCTCACGCACCTCAGCCACCGTGAGCTTGCGCACCATCCGGCGGGAGGTTTGGCCTCCAATCACCTGTGTCAGCCAGATTTCACCCTCTTTGGTGATCGTCACATACACCTTGCCCGCATCCCCCCAGGCCAACTCCAGTGTGAATTCAGGGATAGTAGTTGCCATTCCCGCCTGCCCGGTCGGGAAAGATGGTCCCTGTCCTGTACCTTTCGAGCGGCTCTCCTCCAATCCGCTGACCGCAAGGCGGTCGGAGGAAAGCTTTTCTGACTCTGAGTATTCTACGGGCGCTGGAGTGAGCATCGAAGCGCCAGCCCGTGCCAGTGAGGGCGGGCCTGTGGTCTTGTTCTGCTGATCCCTGCCAAACACCCCGTCATAGCTCACCCCCTCCGGCATCTGCACCGCAACGAGTACCTTGCGCGGCGGGTTGTTCCCCTCCGTCACTTCCTTCTCCTCCACGGCAACAAAGGAGGTGTATGGAGACATGAGCCGGAATTTGAGTGCCAGCTCGGTCACCGCCTTCACCACGTCTGGATTGTTCTGAGCATACTTCTGTCGCAAAAGATCCGTGATCTTCGTCCGGGCCCAAAGGGAAGCGATGGATCCATTGGCCTCCTGTGTGTCCGTAAAAGCGACGGGGATTTTGTACTCCACCTCCTTGCCGGTGATCTTCCCGCGCAGCGTCACCGTTTCCCGCGCGGCTGTCTCGTATCGGCCCACCAGGATCACCGGCTGAAAAGCGAACAGATCCGGGATGCCGGATGGGTACAACTCCTTTACCGGCAGTTTCCCCCAATCGATCTCGATGTCGGTCAGAGAAGGCCGCGCGATCCTATCGTAGAAGCGCTCCACAACCTGTTTCGTATCCTCCTGCAGGCCGAAGACCAACCCCGCCCCACGACCCACGATCCCCGCCTCCTCTATTAGATAGCGGTTCACCGAAGATCCTACGCCGAACACAAAGGTTCTCGCCTTTCCGGAATAAGTCTGAATGGCCTTGAGGATTTCTTCCTCATTGCCGATGTAGGCATCGGTCATCAAGCAAACGATCCGCAGCCGTTTTGGATCCTCCGGGGCCTTGAGAGCCTCCAGGATCGGCTGCAACATCTCGGTTCCCCCTCCCGCGTTGATCCCGTTGATGTAGGAAAGGGCGCTTTCCACATTCTCCAGAGTGTTCGGAACCGGCTGCGGGGAGTACTTCTCAAGCGTTGAACTGAATTTGATGATCTGGAAGGTGTCGTTCGGGTTCATGGACCGGATGGCATGCCGCATCGCCTGTTTCACCTTGGCGATCGGCTCGCCGGACATAGAACCGGAGATGTCCAGCACGAAGACCATCTCCTTCGGAGTGATCTCTTCCGATTGGAACGAGGCCTGCGGCTGGATCATCATGAGGAAGAATCCACCTCGCTCGTCCCGATGGGTCAGCAAGCCTGTCTCCGGTTTCTTGCCGGCCACCCCGTAGCGCACCACCAAATCCTTGTTGGGAATCGTGTCCCGAGGGGAAAGCCGGATCTCTGCCCGCTGTTCTCCCTCCCGTTCGATCTTCACGTCGTGCGACGGGCAGGTGAGGCCTTGGATCGCAACACCCGCATCCAAGATGAGTCTCACTTGGATGTCATGGCCCGAACGTTGTCCCGGCTTGAGCACCGGAGGCGTAATGCGTGAAGCATCCGGCACCCGATCGGTATCCTGCGCCCAACCGCCCCCGCTGCTCTGCTGTACGGTTGAACTGCCGGGGATGTAGCGCGGGCCCACAACCATCGGGAAGGAAAACTCGTACTCCCCGCGGTCGTACTTGAGCACCTGCACGTAGGAAATAGTGACGTCGATCTCCTTCCCCGGCTCGATGTTGGCCACCGACTGCGTGAAGAGGTTGAGCCTTTCCTGCTCCAACAGGCTCGCCACGTGACCCGTCTGCTTGGCCTGTTCATAGATCTGACGCGCCTCCCCTCTTTCCTTGATCAAGCCGCGAATCGTCCGGTCTCCGATCTTCATCACCATGTCGTACACCGCCGCATTCTCCGGCAGGGGGAAGACGTAGACGGCCTCGATCTTATCGGTGAAGGGATTGTGGAACTGCTGAGTGACGGTGACGGAGGAGACCAGACCGGAGACCTCTGCCTGCACCTCCGTGTGCTTCAGGGGAACCTCCACTTTCCTTCCTTGAGGATCCGTGGTCAGCAAAGTCCCTTGGGTGATGGGACACTCCGGATCGCCACCTGTGGAATGGTCCTCTGGAGGCGGTGCTGCCATGCAAGCATCGGCTGTTGCTGGAACCCCTATCTGCCCACCGAACACCGCCATCGCCGCCACCACACCCAGCCACCGTTTCGTCTCCATCGTCATCGCGCCTCCTCCCTTGTTACCCTGTTAGACCTTCTGACCGCTCCACCCCGAGAAAAAATTCCTTCCCCTGAAAAGAAACCTTCACGCCGTCCGCGGAAACTTCCAGCACCTTCACTCCCTCCTTGGCCTCAGAGACAGAGAGGGTTTCTCCCTCCGAGACAATCCGGCGGTTGATGATCGCCTGCGGCCGGCCGACTCCCCAGAACAAGCCCTGGACTCGCAGGACCGGCAACGGAACCTCCGGTGCGTTCGGCTGCACGGCATCCACCGGATGCTGCACCGGGGGCGTAGGCGGCTGGATGCGTGCCAGCAACCTGTCCTTCAAAAGCGTGGGCAGATCAAACGGATCCCGAGGGATGGCTAGATCGATCGGAGCCTGTTGGGCAGGAAGCTTCGTGGGAACATCGGCAAGCACCCCTTGGCCACCCCGGCCTGTCCGAGGCAGGCTTGTACTTGAGCTTATCGGGGAATTCCCGATCCCACCCGCAACAAGGAGTGCCCAGATCGCTACGAAAAAGAACAGCAAAGGGAACAACATGGTTTGAATCCAACTCATATTTCTCATGGGTCCGACTCCTTTCTCCGTTCTCAAGGAATCAGACCCCGGCAGGCGGAAAAGGTTCCAGGAAAAATTGAGGGAAGGGGTGGAACTTAGGGTGTGCTGCTGGGAACGAGATCTAAAACGATCAGGCGCTGGCCGGAGGCCTCTCCCTCCGATCCTTGCTCCTCCACATGCTCCAGCTTCCCCAACGCCTGTAGGCCGTCCAGGAAGAGATCCACCCGCTCCGGTTCCATCAGCAACTCATGGTGGATAATCGGAAAGGGTGTCTGCACCTCCTGCATCGGGATCTCGGCAATCAGGTGGAGGATCGCCTGGTGCGCTGAATTGATATCGCGCACCTTGAGGCGAACGCGGGTCCGAGCCGCCGGCAATGGCGGACGGATCGGTTCCGGCAATTGCCCAGGGAGGAGCGGCCCTACCTGCACTGCCGGTGCCTTCGGCAGAGAACGTTCCTCTAGGCCAGCGCCAGAGGACACAACTTCACGCCTCTTCGCATATTCCACACGGGCAGATTCCATTGAAGGTGGAAGACTCGCGTTGGGAATCGGCGTCACGCGGGCTTGACCTTCGACCACCAAGTAGGCATCGTTCGTGTCAGTCCGGGACGCATTGACCGTTAATGCATCGTGCCCCACCGAACGATCGGCGTTTTCCGATTCGTTACGCTCCCTCTTTCCTGGCGCAGGCGCGGACGCCCCTAGTGCCACCGGCAATTTTTGAGATTCCGGAAGCGGTTGAACGTACGCCGCTTTCTCTTCCTTCACTGAATCAGCCACGTCATTTTTAACAGCTTCCTCGACCTGTAACCTTTGGGCCAGTTCGCTGCGCCCTGCCGCCTCCGGCGCAGGCGGAGCTGTTTTCAACCTGGTTGATCCATCCTTTTCCACCAGCGGCGCCGGGAACTGAGATTTTTCCGGCATAAGCCGCTTCTTCAACTCATCCCACTCCGGCCCCTGTTGTAAGGCGGGAGGAAGCTCCTCCTGCGAGACCATTTGTTTATTCAACATGGGCGCGGTGTGGTGCGACACCTGCACCGCTAAAAGAACTACCGCAACGGTGGCCACCGCCCCGGCAGGAACCTTGAAGTACCACGGTTCCAAGAGCCGCTGACGAAATCGCACCCAGGGCGAGACCGCCTCTATGCGTTGCCAAACCTTCTGCCGGAACTCCAACGGAACCATCGACTCCGGCAACTCCTTCAGGCCCTTCACCATCTCCTGCAAGGCCTTCAGCTCCGTCGTACAGGCCGCGCAAGCGCTGAGATGCTGCTCGACTGCGCCCCTTTGCTCAGCAGAGAGCTCTTCCTCTAAGTACGGCGATAATTGCCCCCGGCAAAGGGAACAGTTCATTGGAGCCCTCCTGCCAGCCGCCCCCGCAACATGGCCCGGGCGCGGTGGAGCCGAGACTTGATGGTGCCCACCCGCCCCCCGCAAATCTCGGCAATCTCCTCGTAGGATAATCCCCTCATGTCACGAAGCACCACAACCGTCCGGAAGGGAACGGGCAATTGTTCCAGGGCCTCCAAAATCTTCGACCGCAACTCCGATCGGGCCGCCTCCTCACGCGGGCCCGGCGCCGGGTCCGCAATCTGCGCCGACGGCGGATCTTCTTCCCCTTCGGGATCCGCCGGCTCATCCAAGGAGACCGTCAGCGAAACCCGGTGGCGTGCGTACCAGCGCCGGCGGTGCAGGATGAGGTTGAGGGTGATCCGATACAGCCAGGTCCGGAAGGCCGCCTCCTCACGAAAGGCCGACAGAGAACGCCAGGCCCGAGTGAAGGCATCCTGCGCCAGATCCAACGCGTCCTCATGCCGTCCCAACATCCGATACGCCACCGTAACCACCTCCCGCTCATATCGCTCCATGAGCGTGTCGAAAGCGCCCTTGTCTCCCGCCTTGGCACGACGGACTAGTTCCCCATCGGAAACTACAACCTGGGGAGATTCACCGGCCTCCGCCATGCGTCTCCCCAGAAGAATAAGACCCCGTCGGCCTCAACAAGTTCCCCAAAGACTCCTCCGTGCGAATCAATAAAGTCTCCTTGACGCTCTTGGTTTTCTCCTCCATACTAACATGCGAAAGATCTTCTTGCTGAATGGATCCGAAAGCGGCTGAAAAAGAACCCATAAAGGAAGCTGCAGAGCAGCCCATCGCCGAGAAGCGTCGAGCCTATCGGATACCGCTGGCCTGCCCCATTTCTTACCAAGTTCTCGAGGGGACCGTACCGTCGGGACCTGCCTTGCCGGGAACCACGGTGGACATCAGCAGCCAAGGAACCCTCATCCGCACCAATCAACCGTTGGTCCTAGGCGGTCGCTATCAATTACACATCCAGGTCCCAGGAGAACGAACCACACTCCAAGCGGTTGCGCGCGTGGTCCGTGTCGAGGAGGAAGAACCCGCCCAAAAATACCTGATCGGCTTCTTCTTCCAAAAGGTGGAACCCCCCGAGGCAGTGGAATTCCTCAGCCGGCTGGAATCCTTGGATCTGCGGCAGATCTTGGAAACCCTTTTATCGATGAAGGGATCGGACCTTCATCTGACCACCGGCCGGCCTCCCATCGCGCGAGTCCGAGGCCGGCTCACCCCGCTCGAACGGCCCCCCTTCCGGGCCAATGAGATTCGGGCGCTGTTGT
>JAHFFF010000152.1 GCA_023248095.1 Candidatus Omnitrophota bacterium
GTGATCCTCTTCCTAACGCCGGCAGCCAAGGCGTTGTGCTTGATGATGGCCCAGAACGATTGTCGGGAGAGGGAGCGGCCGAAGCGGTTGAGGAAGATCTGCCGGGATTCCGGTTTCGGCTGGAAGTTGGCTCGGGCATCGGCGAGATATTTCTGGATCCATTTCAAGGCATGGCTGCCGACCGGGACCACTCGCTCCCTTCCCCCCTTGCCGGTGCAGCGCAGGAATCCCGCCTCCTGATTGAGATCCGACAGCTTGAGCGAGGCCGCCTCGGAGACCCTCAATCCCGAGGCGTACAGCAGTTCCAGCAGCGCCCGGTCCCGGAGCGTTTTCCTGCCCTCCAGCCTTCTGCGCTTCCTGGATTTCCTTTTGGAAGGAGTAATAGCCGCATCGAGGAGCCGGCTGACCTCCTCCACATCCAGCACATCCGGCAATCCCTTGATCAGCCGAGGGGATTCGATCACGCCGGATGGATCGTTCCGAATGACGTTCTGCGTGAGGAGAAACCGGAAGAAAACCTTGATCGCAACCAGCTTCCGGCCCACCGAGGAGGAAGCAAGCTGATCATCCCGGAGCTTCATCAGGTGATCCAGGATGTCGCCACGGGTCACATCGGCGGGAGGCTTGCCACGAACGGAATGGGAAAACTGCTGCAGGTCGCGGCGATAGGCGGAAACGGTATTCTCGCTCAGGCCCCGTTCCAGTCGAAGAAAATCAACGGTCTGTTGAATCAGGTTCGCCCAAGGATCGTTATTTTTCTGCATCCTTCACAAGGGAATCCTTCACCTTGGAATAGTAGAAGGCCTTGTCGATCTCCCTCTGCAGACGCTCCAGCGTGGTCCGCTGCGAAATCGGGATGGACCAGGTGCTGGGGGCGCTGCTCCATTTGTCTTCCATCTCCTGCAGCTCCACCAGGATCTCCCGCATCCTCTGCGCCGGCTCCCCAGTGAGCAGGGAGTTCATCGTCCGCAGCTCCCCGATCACCCCATCGATATAACGGATATCACGTTGCTGGATCTGTCCGAGCGAGGAAAGAAGTTCGCTGTGCCAGGATTTCCAGAAGGCAAAGTGCTCGCGGTATCGATCGGCGGCCGGATACATCGCCTTGTAGTCCGGCTGGAGGGACAGGATCGCTTGAGGCTCTGCTGTTTCTTTCTTGTGTTTGCGGACGAATTTCTTCCGCCACTCGCGGCTGCACCCGGTCACGGAAAGACAGATACTGAAACAGAGAAAGGAGGCTAGCCATTTCTGAAATGTCCAGTGATGGAGGCGGGGTGAGCAGGCTTCGGAGGACTGAGCGGGCATGGTGTCCCTGGTGCCTAAAAGATTGGGGACGAGCGAAGGACGACGATGAGCGCAGCCGGCCACGCTGGGATCGCCGTGCGAGGAATAACGAGCACACGTTTGGCGATGGGTCCGAGATGTGAGGACCCTGACCGACGAGGCCGACAGGCCGAGGAGACCGGCAAGCGTCCTGCGAAGCCCCGCTTCCCTCGCCGGCCACTCGGAAGATTGCTTCATTTCTCCAGTTCGATCATTTTTCTAAACTCACTCTCGTTGATGATTTTAACACCAAGCCCCTTCGCCTTCTCGTATTTCGAGCCGGGGGAATCTCCTGCCACAACCAGCGTGGTCTTGCGGGTGACTTCCGAACCGACGGCACCTCCATGGGAGCGAACCAAATCCTCAGCCTCCGCGCGCGAGCAGTGAGCCAATTCACCGGTAAAGACCGCCACCTGGCCGGCCAACCGTTTCGACAGCAGCTTCGGTGCCGATTCCTCGAAACGGATCCCGGCCTTCTCCAGCTTTTCCAATACGCGCCGGTTCTCCGGCAGCCGGAAGAAGTCGCAGACGCACTGGGCCATCACCGGCCCCACCTCGGAAAGATGAGTCAACTCCTCCCCGCTGGCTTGCGCTAACTTCTTGAGCGAACCAAAATGCCGGGCAAGCACCCGCCCGCCGGTCTCTCCCACATGCCGGATCCCGAGGGCAAAGATCAAGCGGGCCAGGCCCCTTTGCTTGGAGACCTCAATCGCCTGAAGCAAATTCTGCGCCGACTTCTCCCCCATCCGCTCCAGCTTCATGAGCTGCCCCAGCGTCAGATGGTAAAGGTCCCCCAGATCCTTCGTCAATCCCTTGGCCACCAGCTGTTCCGCCAGCGCGTCCCCCAAACCGTCGATGTCCATGGCGCTGCGCTGGCCGAAATGGAGCAGGCGCTCCTTGATCTGCGCCGGACAGGTGAGGCTCTCGCAGCGGACCGCCACCTCCTCCGGATCGCGGGAAACCTTTCCACCACAGGCCGGACACCGCGCCGGCATGCGGAAAACCTTCTCCTTGCCGGTGCGCTTTTCTTTCACCACCTCGACCACCTGCGGGATAATCTCCCCTGCCTTTTCAATCCTCACCCAGTCACCGACCCGGATATCCTTCCGGCGGATCTCATCCTCGTTATGGAGGGTGGCGCGGCTGACGGTGGTCCCCGCCAGAAAGACCGGCTCCAGGTTCGCCACGGGGGTCAGCGTTCCGGTCCGTCCCACCTGCACCTGGATTTCCTTCAACCGGGTGACGGCCCGTTCCGCCGGAAACTTGTAGGCGATCATGAAACGGGGCGCCTTGCTGGTGAAACCCAGCCGGCGCTGCTGGTCCAGGTCATCCACCTTCACCACCATCCCATCGATGTCGTATTCCAGCTTCTTGCGCTTGGCGTCCCACTCGCCGCAAAAGTGGATGACCTCTTTCATGTCCGCGCAAAATTTGAAATGCGGGTTCACCGGCAGGCCGACCTCCCGCAGAAAGGCCAGCACCTCCGTGTGCGAGGAAAAAGCCCTACCCTGAACCTCTCCTACCCCATAACAGAAAAGGGAGAGGTTCCGTTCGGCGACGATCCGCGGATCCAACTGTTTCAGGCTGCCGGCCGCGCCGTTCCGGGGATTGGCAAAAAGGGGCTCTCCTTGTCTCTCCCGTTCCCGGTTGAGCGCCTCGAAGGCGGGCCGAGGCATGTAGACCTCTCCGCGGACCTCCATCAGCTTCGGCATGCTCCCTTTTTTCGGCGGATCGAGAGTCAGCGGAACGGCGCGGATCACCTTGAGGTTAGCGGTGATATCGTCTCCCCGCTCCCCATCTCCGCGCGTGGCCCCCTGCACCAGCCGTCCGTTCTCATAGGTGAGCGAAACACTCACGCCGTCAAACTTCAGCTCCACCACGTAGGCTACAGACGATTCCGACAGGAACCGCTTGACCCGGGCATCGAACTCTCTCAGTTCATCGGCTGAGTAGGTGTTGTCCAGGCTTTGCATCGGCACCCGATGCCGGACAACGGAGAAACTCTCCAGCGGTTTCCCGGCCACCCGCTGGGTAGGAGAATCCGGGGTGATGAGCTTCGGGAATTTCCCCTCCAGATCCTTGAGTGCCCGATACAGCCGGTCGTATTCGGGATCGGAGATCTCCGGCTGGTTCTCGACGTAATATTTCCGGTCATGCTGGAGAATGAGTTTGCGGAGACGCTCGATCTGCCTCTTGGCATCCGCTAATGAAGTATTAGTATCCATAAGCAAGGCGGTTGGCCAGGAATTCCGGCAGCCCGGCGGCGCGGATCTTGGCCTGAGCCTGCTCGATGGGATAGGCAACCCGCCGGATCTCCACAACCTGCGTTTGGGTGTCGTAGAGACAGTAGGCGGCCCGTGGATCTCCATCCCGAGGCTGTCCGACCGATCCCACGTTGACCAGGGCCTTCCGGCCGGATTCCAACTGCCATTGACTTGTCCGCAGGAAGCGGACGCGGGAATCTTCCTCTATTATATAGACGCCCGGCACGTGGGTATGGCCGATGAAGGTAACCGGGGTCTGCTGGACCTGTAGGCAGGCTTGAGCGTCTGCAGGATCGAAGACGTAATGAAACTGTTCCGGCTCGTCCAGGGAGCCGTGCACCAGTGTAAGCTCCTCCCCCTTCCAGACCAGCGGGAAATCCGCCAGATAGGCCTGCTCCGATTCCGGAAGTTGGCGACCGGTCCACTCCGCGGCAGCCCGGGCATGCTCATTGAACCAGTCCAGCGGCATCTTGCCGATCGCTGCCCATTCATGATTGCCGCAGACCGACACGACGCCGGCCCGGCGAATTCTTTCCAAACAGGGGAGAGGATCGGCCCCGTAGCCGACCAGATCTCCCGCGCAAAGGAGCCGATCGACTTGATCGTCGGCCAAAGCTCGAAGAACCGCTTCCAGGGCCTCTAGGTTGGAGTGAACATCCGAGAAGATGCCATACCGCATGAATCAGTAGAAACGAATCT
>JAHFFF010000153.1 GCA_023248095.1 Candidatus Omnitrophota bacterium
GCTACTAGCGAACACAAGGAGCCATTAAGTTGCAACTCACAGACAATCAAATTCAAGGAGAACTGGGGAAGTTATCCGGTTGGGAACTAAGAGAAGGGACGATCACGAAGCTTTACAAGTTCGCCAACTTCAAAGAATCCATCGTCTTTGTCAACCGGGTCGCCGACCTGGCCGAGGCGGCCGACCACCACCCCGACATCCTGATCCTGTACAACAAGGTCCGACTGACCTTGTCCACACATTCCGCCGGCGGCCTAACAGAGAAGGATTTCGACCTGGCCCGCCGGATGGACTCTCCCGCTTAACTCACCCGACTAACGCGCGGGCCTCCACGAATCCCTGAGCAGCGATATAACCGTATGGCGCCGCTCCGCCTTGCCGAAGAGCAGGATGAGCGTCAAGGTGATGTACAGGCCTGCGAAGAGGTATCGGATCGTCGGAGAGGGAAACAACATCTGCACGCTGAAGAGGGCCAACAGCGTGACCGCCTCCCAGAACTCGAATCTGAAATTCGAGAGCACTGAAACAGCGAAGAGGGACTGAGCCGAGGTCAGGAAGATCTCCTCGATCTGCCGGCTGTCCAGGTGCATCGGACCCAGGCGGCCCGCGGAGAGGCAGTACGCCAGAGGCAGCATGCCGATCAGAAGGGTCCACTGATTGACCTTGGAGGAGATGAGCGTACCGAGAGAGGCACCGGCCGAGGCGCGCAGTGCGAAAAGGATCGCCACCAGAAACTCCGGCGATTCCGAGGCCAGGGGCGCCAACCACTGAACCAGCAGGAACTGCTCTATCCCCCACGTCCGGCCCATCTCCAGCAGACCCTCCGCGAACGGTTCTGCCGCCAAAAAGATGGCGGAGCCGGCCAGGATGAAGAGGGCCCCCATGGCGGCCCTCCTTCGCGGCACTCCCCACAGAGCAATCCAGGCCGCGGGCCCGGCCAATTCCGATTCCACGTGCTCGGACCGGCTGGCGCTGATCATGTAGATCACGAAGAGCGTCAGAAAGAACAGGGTATCCACCAACGAGAGGGTGCCCTTGAGCGGGATCACGAAGGAATAGAGGGTTGCTACGAACAGCGTGGCGATCTCGACGGCCTGGGCGCGGTCGAGTTGGATCTCCCGCCGCCTGCTCCCGATCCAATAGGCGAACAGGACCACCGGCCAACCCAATCCGATCAAAAGCCGGTTCGCGCCGGTCATATTCGCCGTCGCGAAGGCCACGTAAGCCGGGTCCTTCCCCGCCTTCCAGGCGAAATAAACGTCGACCGCGTACTCCGGAAGGACGGCGATGAGGGCCAAGATGGCCAGCGCCAAGGCTTGCGGGATATCCATCTGCGCCAGTTCTGCCCCCCAAGAGAGGAGGAAGGCCGCTCCCACGATCGCCAGGCCGGGCAGCAGCACGTTCCATGGAACCGGCCAATGGGGATGCACCGCATGCAGTACAATCCACTGGGAAGCCAAGACAATGGCACCCAGGACGGCTAATCCACTGAGCAGGCGGTCCACAAACCGTTGGGGCATCGGGTTCATCCTTCCGTTAATTGATCCGGCCGGCAGGCTTCGCAGGGACAGATGGAGCGCAAGAAATCGTACGAGAAGATTCCGGTCGTATGCCCGTCGCTCCAGCGGACCGTCATGGCATACCGGCCGACCGGTTTGAGTTCCACCGGCCGCACGGAGGAGTCCGGCTTCGAAGGGGTACCCTCGCGGCAGACCGCGCAGGGGCAAGAAACCCGGAGGAAATCCCAGGTGTATAAGCTGTCGTGCCCATCACCCCAGAGGATCCTCAGCCCGTTTTCTCCGACCTTTTCGATCCGCTCCGGATCGATGCCCGACGTTCCCATGATGCTATAATGCCCTCCGTGCAAGATCTCATCCAACAATATCATGCCGCCCGTCGGGCGGGCGCGCTGTTCGATGGATTCCGGCGCGGGATCCTCTCCGTTCGAGGCAAAGACCGCGTCCGCTTTCTGCACAATTTGATGAGCCATGATATCAAAGGCCTACACCCCGGACAAGGACGGCCCGCATGCCTCCTGGATCGCCAGGGGAAGATCCTTTTTGCGGCAACCGTACATGCCCGACCGGAAGAACTCCTGCTTGAAATGGATCTCCCCTCACTGCCGACAGCCCGCCAGCAGCTCGAGAGGTACCACATCTCCGAGGCCGTTGAGTTTTCTGATGCAACGGGCCGGTACAGCATACTTCCCTTGTATGGACCGATGGTCCCTCGCCTGCTCCAAAAACTCTGGCCACACCTCGACCCACCGGAACAGAACCTGTCCCACACGCCAATGGCCCCGGAATCCGGCGTTCCCCTGGTGAGCCGGTGGGACCTGTTCCATCTCCCCGGATTCCATCTCTGGATTCATCCCGATCACGTGGAGGGAATGCGCGCGCGAATCCTGGCTGAAGGAAAGTCGCTCGGAATGGGAGAGGGCTCTCCCGAATTATTTCACACCCTTCGGATTGAAGCCGGAGTTCCCTGGCCAGGTTCCGAGTTGAACGAGACGGTCATTTTGAACGAATTGGGAACGGAAGAATACGTCAGCTTTACTAAGGGATGCTTTGTTGGACAAGAGATCGTCGCCCGCATCAAGTATCGGGCTCATCCTCCCCGCCTTCTGACAGGGTTCCTTCTGGAGGCACAGTCTCCGCCCGTCCCGGGCAGCCCCATCCAACTGGGATCAGAAACGGTGGGTATCATAACCTCGTCCTGCCTTTCGCCTGAACTTCAACATCCTATTGCATTGGGTTTCTTGCGATACGGCCTTGGAACCTCGCAGTTGACCGTCAAGGGCCCATCCGGGGAGATGAAGGCAACTGTGTGCAAACTCCCCTTTGCGCCTTCGGGGAATCTGCATTGAATTTCAACCGATGGATAGGTATACTCCCCAACGGAGGGAATAGACTATGAAAGCAGCTTGTTTTGCACTTACCGTCCTTGCGGTTCTGCTGATCGTTCGGTCGGCTTGGGCTGTACCAGACTCTCCTGAGTTTTCCCCAGACATGGCCCCCTTCCTCCTAAGCGGAACAGCCGGACTGGTACTTTACCTAAGAAACCGCTTCAACAGGTAAGAGACCCTGTCCGCTTTAAGCAACCCCTTTTGGGCCGTAAACAAAGCGCAACGAGACCGAAAAGAATAACCCAATTCCGATCAGGTAGATGAGCCACCCTGCATGGGAATGGAATGTCCAGATCATCATGTCCGTCATCTGATGAGAAGCACCCCAATGTGCTGAAGCCCATGCCGCCGCCCCAAAAATCAGGCTGATCCTGACCACGTTCAAAAGAAACATATAGGCCGCACCTAGCCAAAACAGGCATAAGATTTTCCGCCACAGCCCCATCATCCTACGATCCATGATCAGGATAAGGAACAGGCAAAACCAAAAGAGCGCAATACCCTCCAGACCGCTGCACGGTGATCCGATGTTGATCTCAAAATCCGCATGCCTAAGATGGTAAGAGTCGGAGGGGAGACTCATTTGAAATCCAAGCACCCTCAAGAAGAAGTAGACGGCAAGCTGAGTCGGCCGAGAGAGATAGGGCCAAATCACCCCTCGGAGAAGGTCGTACAGCGGAAGCACCCCCGCCGCGAGGATGCCGCAGACCAATTCATACCGCTTGCCGAGTATCCTTCCTAGAAAATCCTGAAAACCGACAAGGGAAAAAAGCCCGGTAAAGAAAACCAATCCAGCCAACAGATACCACATGGCAAAGGCACTCACTTGTCCCATCATCCGCTCCATGGAATGAAAGGAAGCGGTGATCCAGAAAAAGACGGACAGAAACGCTCCATTGAGGAACAAGACAATGCGCCGAGGGGAAAACCGAAACGGGCGCTCAAGATGGAGGTGCCAGAACAAAACGCCCAACGCGATCAAGATCGAGACAATTCCATAGCTGGTTGGAAATGGGGGGTTGAAATCGGAATAACAGGCGTACCACCCCATCAATTCCGCAATCGGAACCGCAAGGAATGCAACCAGGAATCTCACCGCCATTGGTCAACACCCATCCGCGCACAATACCTCCGGATGGGACATCGGCTGCACCAAGGAGAGACGGGCCGGCAGAGGGCCTGGCCAAATCCGACCAGCAGGGTGTTGTATTCGATCCAATACCGCCTGGGGAGTTTCTTGCGGAGTGTCATTTCCGTTTCAAGGGGCGTTTTTGTGCGGACGTAACCGAGGCGATTCGAAATCCGATGGACGTGAACATCCACGCAGATCCCGGGCCTTTTGAACCC
>JAHFFF010000154.1 GCA_023248095.1 Candidatus Omnitrophota bacterium
GACCACCGCTCGGCATCGACCCGGATGGAGATGCCGCAGAAGTCCCAAGAGGCCCGAGGTGATTCCGCCGATGACACCTCCCCTCAGGATGTATAAGACCCTCACAGGAAGCGGAGACACAGTTCGGAGATGACTATAAAGGTGGAAAGAAATCCTGTCAAGGTTTCCGTGATCATGGTGGCCTACAACGTCGAGCCCAACATCGACGAGGCGATCCGGTCCGTCCTGACGCAGCAGGGTGTTCCCTTTGAGCTTCTCATCGGATACGATCCGAGCTCCGATGGGACCTGGGCCAGAATCCAACCGTATCGGAAGGATCCTCGGGTTCGCGTCTGGCGGTTCCGGATTCATCGCTCCATCGGAGCGGTCCGGAAGCGCCTCATCGCGCACGCTCGCGGGAAATATCTGTCCATCTGCGATCCGGATGATCTCATGCTGCCGGGCAATCTCAAGACATTGACTCGGGTGCTGGATCGGGACCGGCAGGTAGGCATTGCCTGCGGAGACATCGGGGTGACGAATGCCGCAACTGGGTTGGGAAGGATAAAGAAGGAGGTGGATCTCCTCGGACCTGCCGAGGGATGGGATCTGATCAACGGCATCCGGGGATTCCGCCATGGAAGTTTGATGCGCCGCCGTCTCGTCCTCCAGGTGGGGGGCTATCGCGAAGACGTCCTGCTGGGGGAGGATTACGATCTGCTCCTGCGGCTGGCCGAGGTGACGCGCTTCGCAGCGCTCAGGGGGCGCCCCCTCTACTGCTGGCGCCGTCGTTGGACCTCCGTGACGCACAGGATTTCTCGGGCAAAGACCCACGCTGTTCTCAAGGGAATCCTCCGGACTGCCATCCTCAGGCGATACGGCTATCGGGTGCCATGGTGAAGGCCAAGAAGGTAAGTGTCTTGATTACGGCCCAGAATCCTCAGGAGCTGAGGGCTAAGGTTGATGAGCTGAAAAAACAGGATTATCCGAGTTTTGAGATCGTTGCAACCTTGGGAGGGACGATTACGCAAGGATACAACCGGGCCATTCGGAAGGCCAAAGGGGAAATCCTGGTTTTCACCGAGACGGATGTCGTTCCACTCTCCCGTTCCTGGCTGAAGGAGTTGGTAGCGCACGTGCGCCCGGGAGAGGTCGTCAAGGGTTTGGAGATCTACCCGCCCGTCTTCGATTTCGCCAATACGGCCTGCTATGCGGCTATTGCGAAGCGGATTCCGTTGAATGAACGTTACCTCTGTTATTCAGATACAGAATGGTGTAGGCGGTTGGCCCGCCATGGGATTCGAACCCGAACGATCTATGCGGCCGGGGTGCTCCATCTTCGCCGGCCGGTGAGCAAGAAGGCGTTGAGGTGGGCCTATCTCTATGGGCGGGAGTGGGTCCGGCTTTACCGCGAAGGGTATTTTGAAGAGTTCGGGTCGATCGTCGAGCAGACCAAGCATCAAATCGCCGTGGCGCGTGCCAAGCTGCGGGGAATCGCCGACGAGTGCAAGGCCATGTCCGGCCGGCGCCGGCTCCGGCCCCGGCGCTCCAGCCCGCGGTGAGGGTCATCTCGGTCGTTGGGACGCGCCCCAACATCGTCAAGATCGCCCCGGTGGCAAGGCTCTTGCGTGGGACCCCAGGGGTCGACCACCTGCTGGTGCATACCGGGCAGCATTACGACACGGAGATGTCCGACTCCATCTTTGAGGACCTGGAGCTCTCTCAAGCTGAAGTCAATCTGGGGACCGGTTCTGGGACTCACGCCGAGCAGACGGCTACTGTGCTGATGCGATTCGAGCAGGTGCTCCATCGGACGAAACCGGATTGGGTGATTGTGGCGGGAGACGTCAACTCCACTCTGGGATGCGCGCTGGCCGCCGCCCAGGCGGAGGTGCGGGTGGCTCATGTCGAAGCGGGCCTGCGCTCGTTCGACTGGCGGATGCCCGAGGAGGTCAATCGGGTCCTGACCGACCGGATCGCCGCGCTGCTGTTCACGCATTGTGAAGATGCCGATCAGAACCTGGCTCGGGAAGGCATCCCCTCCGACCGGGTCCACCGGGTGGGGAATGTGATGATCGACAGCCTCGTCGAGGTACTCCGCCGCCCAGGCCGAGCGGGGATCGTGCAGGGATTGGGCCTCCGCCCCGGGGAATATGCCTTGTTGACCCTCCACCGGCCTGAAAACGTCGATGATCTTCCGACCCTGCTGCGAATCCTGGGGGCGGTCCGGGAATTGGCGACCCAGATTCCGGTCATTTTCCCCATGCATCCCAGAACCGCCTGCCGCCTGGATTCGGTGCCTGCCTCCGAGGCATCCCGGATTTGGCGTGGGATTCACCGGACCCGACCCTTGGGGTACAGGGATTTTTTGAAGGCGGTTCAGGAGGCAGCCCTGGTGGTGACGGACTCCGGAGGGGTCCAGGAGGAGACCACCTATCTGGGAATTCCTTGTGTGACCGTGCGGGAAAACACCGAGCGCCCGATCACCGTGCGGTTGGGAACCAACGTTGTGGCGGGGACCTCCTTAGAGGGGATTCGGCAGGCTTGCCGGCAGGCCAGGGAGGCCCGCGGCTGGTCACGGGAAATTCCTCCCCTGTGGGATGGAAAGGCGGCTCCACGAATCGTGGAACATCTGTTGAGGGCGGCTGACCGTGCCTGACCGAAGTCCCCCCTATGAGGTATCGATCGTGATGCCGATGTACAACGAGGCGCCGGTGATCCGGAGCAATCTGACGGAACTGGTGCGGTTCCTTAGGGAGTGGGGGATCTCCTGGGAATTAATCGCTGTGGATGACGGTAGCAGTGATGAGACCGTTGACGCGGTATCCGCTTTTTCCTCCGCTCAACCGGAGATCCGACTGGTCCGGGTCCCGTCTCACCGCGGCAGGGGGTATGCACTTCGGCAGGGATTTGTCCGGGCCAGAGGGGAGGTGATCGTGTCCACCGAGGCGGACCTGACCTGGGGGCTCGGTATCCTGAGAACGCTGTTTGAAACGGTCCGAAAGGATGGAGTGGACCTCGCGCTTGCCTCCGTCCATATGCCGGGAGGACGGATGGAAGGGGTTCCCGGGGCCCGCCGGTGGCTCAGCCGGTGGGGTAACCGGTTCTTCAGTGCTTTTGTGGGGTTCAAGACCACCGCCGTCTCCGGGATGACCCGGGCCTATCGGCGGGAGGTTCTGGATGCGCTGGACTTGGAGTCCGATGACAAAGAAATCCACTTGGAGATTTTGCTGAAGGCGTACGCGCAAGGGTTCCGTTCTCGAGATGTTCCAGCAACCCTGCGCTGGCCTCCTGAGCGTCGGTCCAGGAACACCTTGTGGCCTCAGCTGTTGCGGTTTGTGTGGCGCACTCTTTGGACAGGGTTGCGGGGGAGCCTCCGGCTGTCCGATGGCGAGACGCGGACGCTTCTCGGCATCCTGGCGTTAGGAGCATTCCTGAGGTTCTATCAGCTGGGGGCCGAATCGTTCTGGATTGATGAGATGATCACCCTCCGGGTCGCTCACTTGCCGTTGCCTCAGCTCATCGACAATCGAATCCATGCGGGCCACAGCCCTTTGTATTTCCTTGGAATGCGCGTCTGGATCCTGTTCTTCGGGTCCGGTGAAGCGGCCGCAAGATTTCCTTCCGCTGTTTTCGGCACGGCCTCTGTCGGCGCGGTTTTCCTCCTGGCCAGGATGCTTTTCGACACGCGGACAGCGTTCATCAGTAGCTGGCTGTTTTGCCTGAGTGCTCTCCACGTCTGGTATTCCCAGGAAGCACGGATGTACAGCGCAGCTGTCTTTTTTGCCCTGGCCTCCACCCTTTTCCTGGTCCAGGCGTTGAGATCCCGGCGCAGGGCCTTATGGGTGGCTTATTTTGTCTCCTCCGCACTGGGGCTTCTGCTGACGGCGTCGCTGGCCCCTGTGGTGCTCTCTCAGGGGCTCTACGTCTATTCCGGCCGTCGGGGGGAAGCGGCCAGCTCGGTTGGATTCAGGCGTTATCTGCTAGGTACAGTTCTGCTGTTTGCGCTGTGCGGACCTCTGCTGTTGATCTCCTTGCGGGCGCACCTGCAGCGGCTCATCGGGGCATTGGCATCCATCCATTGGCCAACATTGTTCGGCCGGCTCCCGCATTTTCTGGCGGGTTTCTTATCGATTGGTTATGTGGGCATGTCTGTACCGAGAGGCTGGCTGGAACGGTCGGGCTACTGGGGTGCGCAGGCTCTTCTGATGGGTCTGATCATCGCAGCCGCATG
>JAHFFF010000155.1 GCA_023248095.1 Candidatus Omnitrophota bacterium
GATAGTCGAGCGCCTCAGCGTGTGACCGAGATTGAGAAGGCACAGCAGGAGGAGCGTTCCCAGGAGAACGGCCCGTGGCGATTTACATGTGCCCAAGGACAAACCCTGCGATGATGAAAAGGCCCGAGACCGTGATGATGAAGTCGAAGGATTCCTTGGGCCACCGTGTTCTTACCGCACAGCAGCCTGCCAGATAGGCACCGATGCTCTGATTGTTAAAATCCACCGGATCAAATTTCGCGATCTTAAAGATCGTTGCCTCTGCCACTGCGCCGATGCCGATGGCTGCCAGCACGATCCAAAGTTGTTTCCACTCTGAGGGTGAAGGATTGAGCCGGAACAAGATAACAAGCAGGATGGCGGTGCCGCCGAATCCGGCGATGGCATGCCCCACGTAATCTGTCCGGTGCCCGAGGAAGATCAGATAGAGGGTGGACATGAGGAGGGCAATGACGAACGCTTCCTTGAACGATTTCACGTCCCTAGGCGGCCTTCTTCACCTTGCGCTGGCGGCGGAGCAGGAACAGGACAGCGCCAGCCACTCCGGGCAGTAGGGGGATGGCGGCGCAAATCAGGGAAAGAGAGAGGGCCCCCGCGGCCCCGATGCCGATCGGGGCTAAGAACAGCACCGTTGCCCCTTCTCGGATGCCCCACCCGTTGAGGGAAACCGGAATCTGCGAGAGGGTGATGATGATTGGGACGATCAGGACGAAGTAAGGTAGAGGAATGGGAAGGCGCAGCGCCTTTGAAACGAAGACAAACATCAGAATGGCAAAGATCTCAATGAAGACCGTCACCCCAAAGGCGGCGAACAGCCTTTTAGGATGCTGCAGGTACGCGCGCAGGGCCTCCTGAAACTGCTTGGCGTGGGATTGAAGTTGTCCCAGCCCGATCTTTCCGAAGGGTTTGAGCATGGCATTCAGAACGCGCCGGGAGCCTAAGACTGCGAAGGTGACAAAGACCAAGAGGCAGTAGCCAAGGAAGGCCGTCCTGACCAAGGGGATCTGCCGGGCCGCCGGGAAGACAAACCAGGCGATCAAGGCAAACACCAGGAATCCCACGAACCCCACCAGCCGGTCCACCAGGATCGAGGCCAGCGACTGTTTCCACTCCCCCGTGGCCTTGATCAGATCGTAGCCGCGGATCGCGTCCCCCCCGATGGTCGTCGGCAGAAACATGCTGAAGAACTGGGCGACGAAGAAGGAATCGGCCAGAAACGGCCATGTTAAGGAAGGGTGAGCCGGGACGAGCAGGCTCCAACGTGCGATGCAGCCGAATTGAGCCACCGTGAACGCCACGACACCTGCCAGAAGCCAGAAGCGGTCGGCGGAGGCCAGAGTTCCCTTCAGGGAGTTCAGATCCACCAGGCGAAGGACCCACCAGAAGGCAAAGGCTGTGATGCCGGCTCGGCCAATTAGGGAGAGAACGGTTCGTCGCATCGGCTCTTATCTCTTGGCGTTGATGTAGTCATCGAAGGTGATCCGGCCTTCGGACTGTTGCCGCAGGAGCCGGATCCGGTCGGCGAAATAGGGGTGGGTCCGGAAGTAGGAGTACCGGCGCATCGGCTGTTTGAAGGTGTAATCCCGCAGCCGCTCCATGAAGGCAATCGCGGCACCGGGATTGTAGCCGGCCAATTTCATATACCTTGCGCCCAGGTGATCCGCCTGCAGCTCATCCTGCTGGGAATATTCCGTCAGCAGGGAGGCGAAGGACAGATCCAGCCCCTGCTGGGTTCTGGCATCCGCGGCCCGGGTGCCTGCCACCAGGATCTGAAGGGCCTGAAGCCCGATCGCCCCCTGAATCCGCTTGACGGTGTGTTTGGCCACGACGTGTCCTACCTCGTGCGCTAACACGGCAGCCAGTTCGTCGTCCGAGTGTATCAGCTTAAAAATAGATTTCGTCACGTAGACCGGTCCGCCCGGCAGGGCGAAGGCATTTGGCTCGTCCTCTTCCTCCTTCTCCTTCATCTCCACGATGGTAAAACGGTAGGACAGATCCTTGCGGTCCGCGACGGCGGCGATCTGCGCCCCCACCCGGTCGAGCTGCTGCAGGAGCTTGGGGTCCCGTATGACGGTCAGCTCCTTCTCCACCTGCTTGGCCACTGACTCCCCCAGCGCGATCTCCCGTTCCGTGTTGATGAACAAGGTCTCCTGTTTCTCGGTGGCCACGTTGTAGCTGGAAGTGGCACAGCCGGCCAGAAGGATGGCGGAAAGAAGGAGCGGGAATTGCCTAGCGTTCACGCTCCTAGTTTCCCACACTGGAGCGGTTCCCGCAAGCAGGGGGCGAGAAGTGGGTTACGCAGCCTGGGCGCGGGCGAGGCTCTCTTCCAAACCGGCCGTATCCACCTGGTCCAGGACGGAGTCCGGGACCCCTAAGGCGGCCAGGATCAGCCGGAAGGCAACAACCGGATCCAGGCGGCTCACTGCCATCACTGGAGGCAGAAGACTCTGCAGCTGTTGCGCAAGAAGCAGCGTCCCAAGAACCGTCACCCGGTCGGCTTCCGGCAGGCTGATCAACAGAGCAGCGAGCTTCTTCACATCGTTGTCCGGGACAACTTGCACGGCAGGATTAAGTTTCTTCAACTGGGCCGCTCTGGCAGCTCCGACCAAGAAGACCATCCGCATTAAGAGCTCAGGTGGAGCGCGCCGGACCAACTCCTCTAATCCGGTCCGGGAGGACGTTTCTGGGCCGAACACCACCACTCCAGACCCCTGAATCGAGTCGGCCACTTGGCGCAGGATCCGGTTGAGATTCTCCTCCTCCAGCCCGGCGGCGTTGAGAAGCGGCCTGACCGCTTTGACGCTCTCCGGAGTGGCGACCTGGCTGCCCGGCAGGATGACCGTGGCGGTCGCTAACAGCAGGCCCAGATCGGCCGCCTCTTCAAAGTTTTTTCCATCCGCCAGGCCCAACACGCAACCAGCATTGAGCGAATCCCCAGCGCCTATCTCGCTGGCCACTTCGACCTTCGCTCCGTGCCTGACGATGACCCGATCCTGTAAGATCCAGAGGAAACCCAAGCGATCCCTTTTGACCAGGACTCCCTCGAGGTTGTAACGTTCCCTCAATTCCTGGGCATATTCGATGATCTTCGCCTCAGGCAATTCTTTTCCGCTCCACTCTCCCTTAGAAACCAGACTCGCCGCTTCCAGTACGTGAATGAACTCTTGGGCATTCGGAGCCAAGACGTCCATCGGCCTTCTTCTTTCTACGTTCAGCACGGCCCGGATATCCTCCGGAGTCGAATAGACGGTCCTGAAGTCCACCCAGACGGGGATTCCACGTCGGTGGGCCGCTTCCATGACGGCCCGAAAGAATCCCGGCTTATCCTTCATCTCGATCCGTTCCGCCGCCGTCATGACCCACCATCTCAGGGGAGCGTGGTCCATCAACTCCTCCGCTTTCCGGAGAAGCTGCCCGGAGGCCTCATCGCTCAGCGGCCTGCCCGCATCTCTCATGAGCGGGAGCGCCTCCCCATCCACGACATGAATCACATGGATGCGGCGACGGAAATCCCGCTCCGGGACAAAGAAGGGAACAATGTGGGGATCGGCGAGACTCTCCTGCCAGACCTCATTGACCGGATCCTGGGCGGGATCCAACCCTCCTCCCAGGCAAACGAGCCCAAAAGGCTTCCCTTGATGGGCCACCACCTTCGCCGTATGGAGAGATCCGCCCCCGGCGTCCAGCCGGGCTCCAACTAACTTTAAAGAAGACCTTTCACTCCGCCACTCGAAGGTTAAGTCCTCCGGCGCGTCGACCATGATTCCCCCCAGTTGGACCCCCTTCAAAAGCTCAGCCGTCCCGAACGACTGAGGAGGAACCGTGGCCCCAACGACGCCAGCAGCTCGAACAGCTTCAAACAACGAGCGGGTCGTAACCGAATCCGGCATCTTTTCAAATCTTTCCACTGCCGATTTAAGGGATGCGCGAGTCACTTCTCCACCGATGAGCCCTAACCGGTCGACAAGGATCTCTCGGACGACGTGCTCCAATTCCTCCAACCCGGTTTGTTTCAGGTATCTCTCAACTGCTTCGCCGCCGCGCCGGAGCACATCGAGAACCCGCCTGCGCTCTCTTCCGACACCTTCTTCCAGTGAGGGAAGGCGTACTGGGGTTCCGTCATGACCCAGGGCAGATCCTCCAGCGCCCACGAAAAGATGGACCTGACC
>JAHFFF010000156.1 GCA_023248095.1 Candidatus Omnitrophota bacterium
GGGAGGAGACCGGAGAGAATTTTCGAATCAACCCCTATTTCCGGGACCAGATCCGGCGGGCGGAGATGATCGTGCTGGCCCCCGGAAATTTCCACGAATCGGTTCTTTCCGTCCTTTCCGTCCCCGGCGTGCTCACGGAATTGGCCGCTGCCCGAAAGAGGGGGGCGGAGGTCATCTGGATCCTCAACCCGGTGAACCTTCCCTTCACATCGGGCTACACGGCGGGTGATTACGCGCGGGTCCTTGAAATCCTGCTCCGGGAAGAGACGGGGGATCCTTCCGTGTCGCTCGACCGGGTGCTCAGCCGCGTCCTGCTGAACCGTCCTCCGGAAGACCCGGATTCAGAGCTGGCCCGAGTGATGCGGGGCGAGAGCTTCGCTGCCCTGGCCGAGTCGGACGATCCCGCCAAGGCAGCGGCCTATCTGGAAGTAGCCCATCAGCATTCCTCCGGTCCGGTGGAGCTGGGCGATCTTCAAGCGGCGTTCGCCTCTGTTCCAACCCAGAATCTTGATCTGGCCCAGATTCTGGCCCGGCCGGTTCGCGGCGTGGCGATCGCCCAGGCGGTTTATGGGAGCAAGGCCATTTCTTTGGTGGACTGGGCAGAGGTCCGCTCCGCCATGCGGGAATTGTTAGGGATCGATCCGGTCCAGGGTCAGCGGTGGCCGGCGGGAGTACCGGAGATGGTGGGGCTTACCCCGGAAGGGATCCTGGGTCGATTCACGCAGACCTGGACGGCGAGGATGAAGCGAGACGGCGTGGACCTAAAGAACCCTCAAGCGGTCAGGGCCTACCTGAATCGGGAGGCGATTCCCTGGCGAATCATTCTGGCCGGCGGCCGAGGGAGGAGGGTTTCTCCCGCCTCCTTGATCCGGAAACCGTTGGTTCGGGCGGATGGCGTTAGCACCGCCCTTCAGCAAGGCCGGGAGGCTATCCGGTGGGGAGGGATGCCGGATGTGGTGGTGGTGGATGCGGCAATCGCTTACCAGCTTTTGCGGGAGCGGGTCGAGGTGCCGGAAGCCGATCGGGAGGTCTTGGCCGGCCGGCTGGCAGAGCTCCTCACGCGAATCTCGGAAGATTTTGACCAGATGATCCAACTCTACGGGAAGGAATGGAATGAGAAACGGAAGAAGGAATACCTATCCGCAGTGGAGCAGATTCTAGCTCTGCGCCAGCCGGTCGCAAACCTGGTCCGTGGGGGTTGGCGCTTGAGCGCCGATTCTCGCCAGCAGGGAGATGTCGCGCAGATGCTTCGCCAACTGCAGGGAATCCTTTCCAGAAGGTTGACCGGCGAACCCTTGAAGTGGGTGGATTACATCTGGGATGTGCTTGCCGATGGGGCCTTGCGTTATCTGGTGGAAGACCCACAGAACCGCTTTATGGACCCCAAGAGTGTAGCCGATGTTCTGGGAGGCCGGGCCATTGTCATCATGGGTGTGCCTGAGGGCACTGGAGGGAGCCTGAAGGTGGCCATCCAGCGATTGAAGGAAATGGGGCGCCTTCAGGAGCATGCCTACATCATGCCGGTCTATTCCGACTACGCCGCTGCGAGTTTGCCTTGGATGCCGAATCCCTACCTGATTGGACTGCTGGCCGGCTTGAGCAACCCAGACGATCCGAACCTGCTGCCCCGGGTGGTGATTGGTGCCAAGGCACCTAGAAACTCCCTGCCGGTTGACAAGGGGAACGTGGTGTTTTTGGACCCGGCCCATCCGGAGAAGGGTGCCCGGGCGATCCGGGAATGGCGGGACATGAGCCCTGAGGAGCAGACACGCGCCCTGGAAGGTTTCGGGAAGAGCTTGAGACAGCAAGGGATCGCTCGGGAGCTTATTCCTCAGGTGGAGGGGTGGGACAAACTGGGTGAGACCATGCAGCGGAAGGTTTACGAGGGATACGACACGCATACCCCGGGCGTCCAGCCTTTTTATCACGCCTTCAACGCCGGGATCTTCATCTTTGAGACCAAGTTGGTAGAAGGTCTGATGGCGGAAGGAATCTGGACCCCCTACGGCTCTTACGACTACCCGGATCCCGACAAAGCCAAACTACATGAGTTCTGGTACACCACGGTAGTGGAGGTGGCTGCCGAGAAAGGGGAACAGGTGCGGGTGGTCCCGTTGGGGCCTGATTCGCCCGGGGGTCTTAAAGACACTGCGCGGATTGTCAAGTATGGAGCCCAGCGCCAGCAGATGGTGACCGACCGCTTAAAGGAGATGGGCGTCAATATGGCCCCGGATGCGGTGGTCACCGTCTCGAGCTCCACCGGGCAGTTTGACCCGGATGTGGATCTGCCCCGGATGTTTCCTGCGCCGCACCGGGTGGAGATCAAAGGCCGTGTTCATCTGGAGACCTCGGTCCGGGTCGGCGTCTTGGGATGGAATCTTTTGAGAGCCTTTGGGAGAACGCTTCTGGACGGTACGGAGCGTCCGGTGATCCTGCAGGGTAATGCCGTCGTCAATATCGGAACGACCTTGCAACCTTCGGTCACCTGGCTTGTGGGTTCGCAGGTTCCAGCGGGTGCGGTCCCGTTGACTCCCGAGGAGGTCAGGTTCCTTCGCTCCAAGCTTGGGGTTGCGGTGACCGAAGGGGCCCGGATTTATCTGTTGCCCCAGCAGGGTTGGGATCTTGCCCAGGGAGAAGTCCGCAGGCAGGCGCTGGCTCAGATCTTCGAGGCCAGGCCGGACCAGGTGTGGTTGGAAGGGGAGGTCGTTTTGGAGCCGAGCGTCCGGATCCAGTCCGGCACCTGGTTGAACGGCCGGCATCGGCCGGTCATCCTGCGCGGCAGGACCCTCATCGGGCAGGGCCGTTCGGTGGCGGCATCCGAGTTGAGCGATACGGCGCTGGCGCCCCTCTCGGTGCTGGACGCCTTCAACTACCGGCCGCCCCGTCTGGGCCGCGAAGTGGACGTCTTCAATGCAGTCCTGCAGGGGCAGCGGATTGAGGCTGGTGAGTGGGTTCGGGATGGGAAACAGGTCTCCTCGTTGCTCACAGCGGGTCTGGAGGCCTGGTACAAGGCGGGCCGGGAACAGGTGGAGGTTTTGCGGGGTGAGGCCGGACCCGGCGCACGGGTTCTGTTTTCTCCGATCTGGGATGAGCCGGTCTTCTCTGGCTGGCTGGGAACCGGTCTTCAAGTCCGTGGCCGCATTCAGGTGAACATTGAATCCGACCGGTTGCTCGTCTGGCGGCTTGAAGGAGAGGGTCCTGCTGCTGGGCGAGTGGGAAGGCCCGTCACGTTATTCCAGGCCGAGCCGGGTCAAGCAGTGGTGGTGCCGCCAGGCACCGTGCTGGATGAACGGGTGTTCGATCCGGCAGTGGCCCTGTCCATGGCACAATCCCCGTTCCGTTCCGAGAACCAGGAAGAGATCCTTTTCAACTTATTCCATCAACAGAGCAAGGTGGGGGCGCTGGTGGAACCGGAGGCTGGCCTGCCCGAACCGAAGACTTTCCCGGACGTTCCGTACCAGTTGACCCTGCGGCCCGGGCGGGCCAAAAGCATCGCGGTGCCCATCATCCCGACAGCGGAGAGGCCTTGTCCACTCTGCTCGGCGCAGTGGGAAGACAACGAGGGTGGTTACCGCCGCGGGGCCTACATCCCCAAGCCCAACAAATACCCCGCTCATGAAGGGGACACAGTCTGGATAGCGCTTCGCCACCAGCCGCAGAATTTCTTGGGGGGAATGTTGAGGGACATGGTGGTGAATGCCGGCGGCAGCTATGACGACCCGGTCGCGAGAGAGGCCGACTGGCTCATCCGGAATCTGCTGGAACGCAAGGAGCGGGGTGACCCGAACATCCGGGGGATCAACGTGGTCGTCGTCGGCCCCGGTCTTTACCGGACCTTCTACAACGATTTCGACCACAGCAGTTCCACCAGCCACGGGGCTTCCATTTGGGAGCACGCCCATTATCAGGGAACCCCGTATCCCCAGCCGATCGAGAAGGCTGGGTTCGATCCGATCGCTTCGGTGGACCAGGTGACATTCCACTGGGTCCGGGATTGGGACGCCCCGGCCTTCGCGGTCCGTTCAGCTCAGGTGACGGTGTACGTTTACTCCAAACTCCGGCACGACGTGACCCCTCCTCTCCCTCCGGACCGCCAGGCCTACTTGCAGATGGATAAAGCCGGCCGGGACCAGACGCCCTGGGTGCTTATCAA
>JAHFFF010000157.1 GCA_023248095.1 Candidatus Omnitrophota bacterium
TGAAGGGTACCCCTACCTCTGCTTGATCGAAGGTCTTTGTGGTCTTCATCCCCTTGGTGGGCTGGGCAAGGTTGAATTTCTTGTTCTTGGCTGCCTGGCAGTTGATGTTGTGGAGCGTGGAATCGCTGTTTGCAATCTCCAGCTTCTGTCCCACCTGGACCCCGAAGACGTGCGGTTCGTACATGCATCCCTTTTGGTTGATCGTTACAGCCTCAGCCGGAGCAGGGTAGCTTCCCTGGACGCCGTCCTTGACGTAGACCAACACGTACTGCAAATTCCCGTTGCTGGCCACGACCTCCTGTTTCGTGACGCTTTCCGTGTGCTGCTGCATGCAGGCCGGATCGGCCGCCATCTTGATCTTCTCGGCAGGGGGGGCTGCGCCGCTTAAGCTGACTTTGCCGGAGATGACCGCGCTACCCGCCGGCGCAGCCTCCGCAGGGGTCGTTGCGGCGAAGAGGGTTACCAATAGAAACCAGCTCAACTTGAATTTGTGGTTCATGGAAAGTCTCCTCCGAATTATTTTAAGACCAGATCGACCCAGCTTGAATTTGCCCGATGTCGCCCCTGCTCTCCGTTTCCGCCGTCCCAGACCATGATTCCCAGTGCTCCACCCGCTTGTCCAGGTCGCTTCAGCACCA
Organism: Candidatus Omnitrophota bacterium; assembly: GCA_023248095.1. Taxonomy (GTDB): domain Bacteria; phylum Omnitrophota; class Gorgyraeia; order 1-14-0-20-64-10; family 1-14-0-20-64-10; genus JAHFFF01. The sequence goes on from JAHFFF010000157.1 coordinate 639, forward strand.
AGCTCCATTCTCCGTCCTCATAGAGACCCTGCTTGGAATCCTTATCCGCCGACCACTGGGAAAGGTCGAGGGTTGGAGCATCCGGCCCTGCGGGCCAACTTCTGAGGGAACCGGTTCGCCATTTCGACTTCGGATCCGGAAGAAAGACCAGGGCCGCCGCATCGGGGGGCACCTCTCGATTCTCGCTGGGATCGTGCCAGCTTAAACGGAAAACAATCTCATTTTCATTGTACAACGCCTGCACGGAGATTGCACGGACAGTGGTAGGAAGGATCTCGTTGGCGCGGTAAAAAGCGCCGCTCAGCTTCAGATCGGTACGCGGGGTGGTCTTCCAGAGGGGGTCCTCCGCGCTTTCCGGCAGCGTGCCTGAGCTTTTCACCGCCTCAACCTGTTGCTTCCAATGAGGGACCACCTGAAGGGAATTCACATAGTAGGCAAGGTCCCACACCTCATCCGGCTTGACCGCTTCCGCGTAGGAAGGCATCGGTGTTCCATCGATCCCGGTCATGAGCCGCGCCATGATGTCCTTCGGCGCAGAGCCGCTTCGGTAGCTCCAGCCCTCCGTCAAATCGGCCGGGCGGGTCGGTTCGTTCCACTGATCCACCAGGGTGGCGGCCGAGGGCCCGTTTCCACGGCCCAGGTTGCCGTGGCAGGCGTTGCATCCCAGTTGCGTGTAGAGCTGTTTCCCTCGCTCCAGGTTGATCTTCTTCAGTCCAGGGTCGGTCCCCAGCTTGAGCGGCTCCGGTTTCTGTTCCTTGAATACCGGGGCGAGGCTCTGCACGTAATAGATCAATTGCCATCGGGTTTCATCCGGCAGGCGCTGGAAATCCGGCATCCGGCTGCCTGGCAGGCCTTCCGATATCGTGTGAAAGAGATCCTCGTCGGTCGGCGGCGTTCCGCTGGCGGTGGTCCGGAACTTGAAAACCCCCTCCGAAAGACGGCGGGGGTGGGGGAACATTCGCTTAGAGTCCCGGCCGTCTCCTGCGCCGGTGGGCCCGTGGCAGCGGGCGCAGTTGTCCATGTAGGCCTGCTTGCCTGCTCCCAGGTCCGGGGCCGGCTTGGCGGAGTTGGCTGTCTGTGCCTCAGCCGGCAGGGCTGCGGCAGCGATCCAAACGAAGGTGCCGATCAGGGCGAACCCCGGTGCAATTTTGGAAATGCGCATCATGCACCGGCTAGAACGGGGTGTTTGTGTCCGGCCCGGATTTTCCCAGCAACTGATCGACCCGTTTCTTGACGAGTAAATCCGGGTTATTCTTGGCCTTCTTGAGGAACGCCAGCTTTTTCTCCAGGTTCTTGATCTCTTGGTCAAGGTTAACGCCTTCCATTTGTATCTCCTCCCGAATGAGTGAGGACAGCCGGCGTTCTGCCTCCTCCCCAGAGATTGATTTCTGCTGATAAGCGGTGAGAATGGCGGTAATCTTCCGCTGTCTTTCATCCGCCTTTTTTGTCTGCTCGTACAGTTGAGGATTGATCTGCTTCAGCCGCTCTCTTTCTTTTTCCTGTTGTTCCTGCATTTGCTTCTGCATCTTCTGCATCTCGGCCTGCATTTTCTCGGGGTCCGGCGGTTTCGGCGGTCCTTCAGCCCAGCTCAAGGGGCCCCAGATTCCCAGGATCAAAACAAAGGTGCCCACCCACAAACTTCGGTAGAATTTGCGAATTTCTCTCATCCTCAATCTCCTCCCTGCTTCTTTCGGAAAATATCCTAGTGGGTTTCTAACCGGTCCAGCCGTTCCTTAAACTCTTGGAGTTGCTTGCGTTGTTCTTCGATCGTCTCCTGCTGCCGCTTGACCCGGGCCGCGAGGGCCTTGACTCCGGCGATCGAGTAGGCGGTGTAAGCGGAGGGCTCCAGTCCCTTGCCGTCCTCCGACGTCACGTCCTTGGGCACGGTCTCGGCGATCACGCCCAGCCGCGGGTGATGCTCGTCCTTGTCCATTTTGTAGAGGTAGTGGACCAACGGCATCTTCTCGATACGCGAAAGGATGGAGGCCTCTTCCTGGGCGGAAAGGGTGATCACATTTTTCTTGTACTCTGAGGAGGAGGCCCAGTAGCCGTAGATGTAGCCGTTGGTGTAGAGGCCGTAATTGGAAAGGGCCAGGTAGGTCCAGTACCCGGTGGAGCTGTTATAAGCGAACAGGGGGTAACTGGCGGCCTGTGCGTAGACTCCGTAGTAGGCTCCAGAAATGATTCCTGCCCAGTTGGCTTGGGGAGTATAGACTTGCAGACCAATGTCATTGTAGCCGAGATATCCGTAGGTGCCGTAGGCGGTATTCGCGCCATAGACCCCGAAGCCAGTGCTGGTGGCGGCGCCCCATAAACCACCGGCGGTTCCTCGGCCCCAAACGCCGTAGGTATTGCCGTCGAACCCTCCGTTCCAGTTGCCGGTAATGCCCGTTTGGACATGCAGGGTGTACACGGGCGTCGACGTTCCGATCCCGACGTTGCCGGCAGGATCGATGGTGACTCTCTCGGCGCCGTTCGTGTAGAAATGGTGCCGGTCCACATAGCCGTCCACCCACCCATAGTAGAGGTGGGTCGCGTAATCTCCTGAAAGGGTGTTGAGGATGAGGCCGTTGGCTCCCCAGTTGCCGGTGATGACTCCGCCTCTCGTCCCTCCTCCTGCGTTGGAGGCGTCATGCAGGGTGATCGTCGTTCCCGCGGTGTTCGTGTTGTCGTAAAGATAAAGCTTGGTCGTCGGGGTCGGCGTCCCGATCCCGACGTTGCCGGCACTCGTAATCCTCATTCGTTCCAGCCAAGTACTCCCCTGGGGTCGGGTTGCGAAAATCAGGGAACCCGCGTAGTTACCGGCAGTCCCGTTTTCCTTCACTCCTAAAATACCTGCCCACACCGTGGCCGTATCGCCCGTATATTTTCCACCGAAACCAATGCCGCCTCCCACGCCGGCGGCGACGGGGCTTGTGTCGTGGGCATAGAATTGGACAACTTCACCGGCCGCGTTTGACGCTGTAGCTGAGTTGATGGCTCTGAGCAGGGTCCCGCCATAACCGGTATAAGCGATGGTTTGTCCTGGCTGTTGGTTGTCCACTTGGAAAATGGGTGATGCAACGCTGAAGTCGGTGCCGATCCCGAGCCGGTCATACACGAGCAGCTCTCCGTTGTCGGGTGTGACCGCATTGTAGCCCGACCCAACCGCCATCCCTTGCGCGTGGTTTGCTCCCGCGGCGGCCGGCGAGGGATAGTACGTTACAAACTCGATGGTTTCCGCCCAGGCGGATGTGGCGAAAAGAACCGTTGAGAGAAAAATCCCAAAGGGATGAACCATTGTGCGATTTCGCATGAGAACCCTCCCTAATCTGTTCAAGGGCAGTTAACCATAGGTCCTAGGGCACGTCAAGTTACCCTGGATTGTTAAGACCCTTCCAGGTAACGCCGGGCAAGGATCCGAACCTGCCCGGTGAAGAACTCCTTGATCTGGTCCCAGCGGATCGGTTTTACGGAGAT
>JAHFFF010000017.1 GCA_023248095.1 Candidatus Omnitrophota bacterium
GCGGCAGGTGAGATTGGCTGTCTGCCGGCTGCAGGAGAGACACCCAGTGCTCTCATTAGAGCAGCTTTTTCGAGTACAGGCTTGCCGTCTACCTCTTGTTCTTCCAAACCAGTTTGACGCAGGGCGAGGGCGGGGCTGGGCAGGCTCAGGCAAAGGGTTAGCCAAAGGGCCAGGAATCTTGGTAGAAAAAATCGTTCTCTGATCATATTGGTTGTGGTCATAGTATGGCTTACCCAAATGCAGGATGTCAAGGGACAATAATAGATTTATCCACCATTAACATTTTCTGAAAAACGCTGGTAGGGGAAGCTGGAGATGTTTGGAGCAGGTTGCGTGGGTTTTTCCAATCTGGTACAGTACCCAGCGTGATTCTCAAGGTTGCTCGGCTGGGTAACCCAGTGCTTCGGCTTAAGGCCAAGCCGGTGCCGGTGGAGCAGATTCGGTCGCCGGGAATGCAGGCCTTTCTGGAGCACCTGGTGGAGACCATGCAGGAGTACGATGGGGTGGGGATTGCCGCGCCGCAGGTCCATGTCTCCTCCCAGATTGCGGCGATTGGGGTCACCCGGAATCCCCGGTACCCGAGGGCCCCGAAGATTCCGCTGACACTGCTGATCAACCCCCAGGTGAAGACGGTTTCAAGGGCGGTGGAGGAGGATTGGGAGGGGTGCCTTTCCGTGGAAGGTTTTCGTGGACTGGTTCCACGCTGGCGTGAAGTGGAGGTGCGGGCTTATAATGGGCAGGGTGTGACGGTTCATTTTCGGGCAAAAGGATTCTTTGCGCGGGTGATTCAGCATGAATGGGACCATCTACAGGGAAAGGTCTTTCTGGATCGGATGAAAAATCTTGCCACCCTGACGCACTTGACGGAATACGGGCGATTCTGGGCCGATCATGGTTAGGGTAGAAAAACAGCTCTCGATCTTTCTTGAAAACCGGCCGGGGGGATTGGCCCGTATCTGCGGAACCTTGGCTGAGGCCGGGATCAACATCCTGGCCCTCTCCATTCATGACACAGTGGACCATGCGATCATCCGCCTGTTCGCGGATCGACCGGTCAAGGCGCTTCTTATCCTGGAGCAGCTTGGGCTTTACATCCTGGAAACCGACGTGATCGTGCTGGAGCTGGACAACCAGCCCGGGGCGCTGGCCGAGATTTCTCGGAAGCTTGCCCGCGCGGACATCAACATCGAATACGCCTACTGCTCGGCGACCACCACTCAGGGAAGAGGTTGCCTCATCATCAAGTCCGACGAACTCGACCGAGCCATCGAACTTCTCCGCGAGGGTTGATCGGCCTTCCCTATAATCACCGCCTGGTCTTGAATCTCCTCCCCGAGTGTGCTAGAATTTCTAGTAGATAGAAAACGGAGGAGCCATGGTCGAATTTGCCGTTCGTATTCAGAAGAACAAAAACATCACGCTTCCCACCTGGGTGATGCGTTTGTTTCGCGTCGGGCCGGGGGATTTTCTTCAGCTGAAGCAAACCCGCAGCGGCATCCTCTTGAAGCCGGGGAAGCTGGTGGATCCTTCCCAAGCTTACTTCTGGACGAAGGAATGGCAAGCGGGAGAGATGCAGGTAGAGGAGCAGCGTAGACGGGGAAAGGTAAAGCGCTTCCATTCCATGAAGGCGGCGATCAGAGATCTTGACCGGTGATCGTTGAGCGTTCGGACGATTTCAAAAGGCGTTACCGGAAGTTACCCGCAGAGATACAGGATCGTGTCAAGAAGGCCCTTCTTCTTTTTTCCGAGAATCCGCGGCATCCTTCGCTTGGAAACAAAAGGATGGAAGGAGCCGACAGGATCTGGGAACTCCGTGTGACCCAGAACTACCGGATCACCTACGAGATGATTCCTGGAGGGATCTTTTTGAGACGCATTGGTACCCACGATATTTTGAGGAACCCCTAAGCTGAGCCTCACGGTTGTAGCAGCAGTTGTGATGATTCTGTTCGGGCTGGGATATGCCGGGTACAGCCGGGTGGTGGCCCGCAAGCTCGGTCTCGACGACGCCAACCCGATGCCGGCATGCACCATGACCGACGGAGTGGATTTTGTTCCGGCCAAGGCGCCGTTCCTCCTCGGTCAGCATTTCTCCGCCATCGCGGCGGCCGGTCCCATCGTAGGTCCGATCCTGGCGGGGCTGGCGTTTGGATGGCTGCCGGCGCTGGCCTGGATCGTGGTTGGCGCGATCTTCATCGGGGCGGTGCATGATTTCTCCAGCCTGGTCGGATCGGTTCGGCACAAGGCCCGCTCGGTGGCGCAGATCGTTCAGGAACATATGGGGCAGCGGGCCTATATCTTCTTCCTCGGTTTCATCTGGCTTTCCCTCGTTTATGTCATCACCGCCTTCGCCGATTTAACCTCCAGCTCTTTTGCGGAGCCCACCTCGGGTGGAGCCGTGGCCACCTCCTCCATCCTCTATCTTGGACTGGCGGTGGTGATGGGAGTTGCCTTAGCCCGCTTCAAGATGCCTCTGGGATTGGCGACGGGGCTCTTCACGCCCCTTCTCATTGGGGTGATCTGGGCCGGGCAGCTGTTGCCGGCTCGAATTCCGGAGGTCTTTGGGCTGCGCCCGGTCTTGATCTGGGATGGGATCGTGCTGGCGTACTGTTTCGTTGCATCGGTGCTGCCGGTCTGGCTCTTGCTGCAGCCGCGCGGCTACCTGGGCGGGGTCTTCCTCTATATATCCTTGCTGGCCGGGGTGGTGGGATTGGCCTTGGGGAATCTCCCCATTCATTATCCGGCCTTCATCGGTTTCAAGACGGCGGCAGGGATGCCGCTGTTTCCGATGCTGTTCGTGACCGTCGCCTGCGGAGCCTGCTCTGGCTTCCATGGGCTGGTTTCCTCGGGGACTACCTCAAAGCAGGTGGCCAAGGAGACTGATTGCCGGTCGATCGGTTACGGCGGGATGCTGCTGGAGGGGATGGTGGCGCTGATTGCACTTTCCACCGTGATGATGTTGGCCCCCTCGGACCCCGCGACGAAATTGGGGCCGGATCGGATTTATGCGCAGGGGTTGGCGACCTTCGTGCAGCAGTTTGGCCTGAATGCGCAGTTCGCCATGGCCTTTGTGCTGCTGGCCTTTGCCACCTTCATCTTCGACACGCTGGATGTGGCGACCCGGCTCGGTCGGCTGATCCTGCAGGAGCTGTTTGGATGGGCAGGCCGATGGGGACGCACCGCTGCAACGCTCCTCACGCTTGCCCTCCCTGCGTGGTTTGTTACGGCAACCCTGCGAGATCCATCCGGGCAGGTGATCCCAGCGTGGAAGGCCTTCTGGGTTGTCTTCGGAACCTCGAATCAATTGCTGGCTGCATTGACCCTCCTGGGTTTAACGATTTGGCTCCGAAAAACTGGGAAGGCCTGGGGATTTGCCGCCGTGCCCTGCCTCTTCATGATGGTGATGACCCTGTGGGCGTTGGCCGTTCAGATGAATGGATGGATTGCTCGTATTCATGGCGGGGCTGCGTGGGTGGATCCCACCGGCATCGCCTCCCTCCTCTTGATGGGTTTGGCCCTCTGCCTGCTCTGGGAAGGGATGAAGGTCGTAAAGGCATGACCTTTCGGAAGACCGCGAAATACCGAAGCGCCGTCGAGATCGTCCGTGCGCTGAAGAAGGCCGGACATGAGGCCCTGCTTGTCGGAGGATGCGTGCGGGACTTGTTGAGGGGGAGGGCCCCGAAAGATTTCGATGTCGCCACCAGCGCCCGCCCGGAGGAAGTGGCCAAGCTGTTCCGCAGGACCATCCCGGTGGGTGTTCAGTTCGGGGTGCAGATGGTCCTCAAGGGGGATACCCCCTACGAGGTGGCCACCTTCCGGACCGATCGGGAGTACAAGGATGGCCGGCACCCGGAGGGGGTGATCTTTACCGGACCGAAGGAGGATGCCCTGCGCCGGGATTTCACGGTAAACGGCCTGTTTTACGACCCTGTGAAGAAACAAGTCGTTGATTACGTCGATGGCCGGGCCGATCTGAAGCGAAGGCTGATTCGAGCCATTGGTGAGCCGGCCCGCCGTTTCGCCGAAGATCGCCTGCGGATGCTCCGGGCGGTCCGGTTTGCGGCGAACCTGGATTTCCAGATCGATCCGGGAACGTTCGAGGCCGTTCAGAAATCCGCCGAGGGGATCCTGCAGGTCAGCCCCGAGAGGATCCGGGATGAATTGGTCAAGCTCTTTACGGGGTCCCATCCCGGGCGGGGGTTGTTGCTGTTGGACGAGTGCGGTCTGCTCAAGGTGATCCTTCCGGAGGTGGCTCGGATGAAGGGAGTCGCCCAGCCGCCGGAGTTCCATCCGGAGGGGGACGTTTTCATCCACACCAGGATGGTCCTGGACGGGCTGAAGAATTCCTCTGCCATCGTTGCGATGGGCGCCCTCTTGCACGATGTGGGCAAGCCTCCCACCTTTCGCATCGCCGACCGGATCCGGTTCGATGGGCACGATCGGGTAGGGCGGAAGATGGCGGCGCAGATCTGCCGGCGCCTTCGCTTCTCCAACGCCGAGACGGAGGCCATCTGCGAGTTGGTCGGCGATCACATGCGGTTCAAGGATGTCCGGCAGATGAGGCTCTCGACGCTCAAGCGGTTCATGGCCAAGCCCACCTTTCAAGAGGAGTTGATGCTGCACCGGGCCGATTGCATGGCCTCGCACAAGGACCTCTCCAACTGGCGATTCATGAGAAGGCAGTTGCGAAGGCTGCCGAAGGAGGAGATCAAGCCGAAGCCTCTCGTCAACGGGCATGATCTGCTCCGGATGGGCTACGCAGAAGGCCCCGCCATCGGCGTTATCCTCAAGGCCGTGGAGGAGAGACAACTGGAGAGGGAGCTGTCCTCCAAGTCCGAGGCACTGGCGTGGATCACTGAGGCGTTTCCGCGTCGCTAGATGGCGGTGTCCCTCTTCCTCCTGCAGTTTTTCCTTTCCATCCTCGCTTGGATCGGGATTTCCATCTGGACGGTTTTGCTGACCCTCCTGATCGGGCTGATTTACCTCCTTCATCCCTTGATCGATCCGCAGAGAAGGATCCTTCACCGGCTGGCCTCCATCTGGGGCAGAGGATTGATGAGTTTGGCGCCGGGTTGCCGTGTTGAGGTCCTGGGATTGGAACATATTCCGCCTCTTCGCCCAGTCATCTTCATGGCGAATCACCAAAGCTATACCGATGTCCCAGCCCTGTTTTCCTTACCGGGTCAGTTCCGATGGATGGCGGATGAAGGGCTGTTCCGCATTCCGGTTTTCGGCTGGGCCATGTGGATGGCCGGATATCTGCCGGTGCGCAGGGGAGATGCCCGCGAGGGAATCCGAAGCCTGGAACGGGCGAAACGGTTGCTGGAGCGGGGTCTTTCGATCTTTATCTTCCCGGAGGGGACGCGCAGCCGCTCGGGGGCTTTCGGAAGATTTCAGACCGGCGGGTTCCGATTGGCGGTGGCGGCCGGCACACCCATCTTACCGGTTGTCATTCTGGGGACTCGCCAGCTTCTCCCGCGGGGGACCTGGATATTTCGGTGGGGGATTCGGGTGCAGATTCGTCTGCTCCCACCCGTTTATCCTTCCAAGGACCAGAAGTCTGCGCGCGGTTTGTCCGAACAGGTTCGGGCTCAGATGAAGAGGGCGTACCTGCGCGGCCTGAAAAGCCGCTGAACGTGCTAGGATAAATCTCACTGGAATGGACCCACGTGTGGAAAATATCGGCGTTGTTCTGGTCGGGCATGGGGTTCCGGCAACCGACTGTCCTGCCCGCTTGGTCGGAGAGCTTATGGCTCTGGAGTGGAGCAGTGGTGGACATTCGCAGAGAATTGCGCAACTCGATGCCCAGATCCGGGATTGGCCGCGCCATGGGGGGAACGACCCCTACAAGGAAGGGTTTGAAAGGCTGGCGGCGGTCTTGCGGCCGCTGCTGCCGGTTGGGTTGTTTGCCGTTGCCTACAACGAGTTTTGCCGGCCCTCGGTTCCGGAAGGGATTGAGGAGCTGATCCGGCAGGGGGCGGTTCGAGTGCTGGTGGTTCCCACCATGATGACCCCCGGCGGGGTCCATTCCGAGAAGGACATCCCCCGTGCCATCCGGCAAGTGCAGGAGAAATACCCCGACGTCTCCATCGAGTACCTCTGGCCGTTTGATCTGAAGCAGGTAGCCGCTCTTCTTGCCTCGCAGGTAAAAAGGACTTTGGAAAGATGAGGCAGGATCGATCTCAGTTGCTGCTCATCTTCGGGACCGTCCTGATCAATCTGATCGGATTCGGGATCGTCATCCCGGTGCTGCCTCTGTATGCGGAGCGATTCGGTGCTTCTCCGCTGGTGATCGGGCTCCTGATCGGAATCTACTCGGCGATGCAGTGTATCTTCACCCCGATCCTAGGCAAGCTCTCGGACCGGGTCGGCCGAAGGCCGGTGCTGTTGATCAGCATCCTGGGGACCTCCCTCGGATTCCTGCTGATGGGGATGGCTCAAGGGTTGCCGCTGCTTTTTCTCGGGCGGATCATTGACGGCATCACTGGCGGTAACATCTCCACCGCCCAGGCCTATATCGCCGACGTAACCACGCCGCAGGATCGCTCCCGCGGGATGGGGCTCATCGGTGCAGCCTTCGGGCTGGGCTTCATCTTCGGTCCCGCCATCGGAGGGCTGCTCGCCCATTTCTCGATGTCGGCCCCCCTTTATTTCGCGGCGGCACTGGCGGCGCTCAACGCGCTCTTGGTCTACTGGCGTTTGCCGGAAAGCCTTCCCGCCGAGCGCCGCGGCCAGGCGCTCCAACAACCCTCTTTGGCTCAGATCCTGAAGGAGTCGGAAGGCAATTCGCTCCGGCAGGCGATGGCCACCTATTTCTTTACCACCGTGGCCTTCTCCCTTTTGACGGCAACTTATCCCCTTTTCGCTGAGCACCGTTTCGGATGGGGCGCGACTCAGATCGGAGCGGTCTTTGCCGGCGTGGGTCTGTTGGGGGCGGTGATTCAGGGCGGCCTCATGGGTTTGCTCGTGCGTCGATTGGGGGAAAAGAGGCTGACCTTGTCAGGGGGCCTGCTGCTGCTTTCCTCGTTATTTGTTCTGCCCCTGTCGATGAAAGTTCCGGCGCTGCTGGCTGCAACAACGATGATGGCCATCGGCCACAGCTTCATGACGGCCCCCTTAAACGCCATCGCCTCCAAAAGTGTGGGGGCGGAGGTTCAGGGGAGGGCCTTGGGTGCCATGCAATCAGCGGCCAGTTTTGCCCGGGTGCTCGGGCCGGTGCTGGGGGGATGGCTGCTCCACCAGGATACGCTGCGGCACGGCACACATTTCGGCCGCACTCCCTATTGGACAGCGGCAGCCGTGATGTGCGTCGCGTTAGGTATAATGAGCTTAGCGAGGGGGAGATGAGTGGATCCTGAGGCGAAGAAGAAGGCGCTCCGGAAGATCGTGCATGGAGTCTACGTCATCGGCGTTCGAGGGGAGGGGAAGCTCAACGCCTTTACGGCCACCTGGGTCAGCCAGGTTTCCTTCGAGCCGCCGCTGGTCATGATCGCTGTTCGCAAGGCCAGCATCTCCCATCAAATGATTGAACAATCCAAGGTGTTCGTGATCAATCTGCTGGCCAGCGGGCAGAAGTTGCTGGCCCAGCATTTTCTGAAGCCGGCACATCTGGGGGGAGATAAGCTGGAGGGGATCCCGCATCGCCTCGGCGTGACCGAAGCTCCGATCCTGCAGGAGGCGGCCGCCTACCTGGAGTGCCGCGTGCGGGAGATTCACACCGGAGGGGATCATTCGATTGTGATCGGCGAGGTGATTGAGGCGGGTGTTCAACAGGATGTGGAGCCTTTGACGCTCAAAGAAACAGGCTGGCAATACGGCGGATGATGCCCCCCTTACAGAGGAATCGGTGATGACCGAGGCTATTTTGATTTGCGCGGCGAGTGAGCAGGACGCCAATCTCTATTACGCGACCCGCTTCTGGGCGCCAGATCCCTTTGTCTTCACGCAGATCAACGGGCGGAAGATCCTGATCATGAGCGATCTGGAGGTGGATCGGGCCAAAGCGGAATCCCGCGTAGATGAGGTTCTCTCCTTCTCGAGGTGTCAGGCCGAGGCGAAAAAGAAGGGGGTGGCGCAGCCGGGAACGGTAGAGGTGCTCGATCTGCTCTTTAAGGAACGGGGAGTCAAGACCGTGCAGGTTCCTGGTAATTTCCCGGTCAGTTTGGCGGACCGTTTGCGAGCGGTGGGGTATGAGCTGGTGATCCGGAAGGATCCCTTCTTTCCGGAGCGGATGATCAAGAGCCCCGAGGAGGTGGAGGCAATTCGGGAAACTATCCATCGGACCGAGGAGGCCCTTAAGTCCGCAATCGGCGTCATTGCACAGGCAGAGATCCGGGATGGAGAACTTTGGCTCCGGAGCAAGCCGCTGACCTCGGAGCTGATTCGCAAGACCCTGCACCTGTCCCTCATGGGTTCCGATTGCCTGGCCAAGGAAACGATCGTGGCCGGAGGGACGCAGGCCTGCGACCCCCACTGCATCGGCAAGGGAACATTGAAAGCGAATTGGCCCATTGTGCTGGATGTTTTTCCCGTCTCCATGAAGAGCCGCTATTTCGCCGACATCACCCGGACTGTGGTAAAGGGAAAACCCTCCGACAAGGTAAAAACCATGTACCGGCTGGTGCGGGAGGGACAGGAGATCGCGTTTAAGATGCTTAAACCGGGTGTCGACGGCCGGGCTGTTCACACCGCCATTCTTCAACACTTCGAGAAGGAAGGGTTCCGCACCGGGGAGATGAACGGCCGCATGCAGGGTTTCTTTCACGGGACCGGCCACGGGCTGGGATTGGAGATTCATGAGGCACCCCGGGTCGGCGGGGTCTCGGAGATCCTCCAGGCCGGTCAGGTGGTCACCGTGGAGCCGGGTCTGTACTACCTCGATGCCGGCGGCATCCGCATTGAAGACGATGTCCTCATCACCAAGACCGGCTGCGAAAGCCTCTCCACCTTCCCCAAAATCCTCGAATTAGAGTAGCGACTGTTAGTAGGTCAAAATCTAGTTGCATGACTTGATTCCTGCCGTTCCATCGGCCATACTTGTTGGTGAGTCCAACTGACTACCCTTCCATGAGTTGCACGCGAAGCCCGGATGCAATTTATCGTCTGGTGGCTGGGGGGTTGATTTCCGCCCTCTGCCTGAGTGTGCCGTCCTCTGTCGGAGTTTATCCCGAGATTAGTCGAGGGACCCTGCGCCCCATCAGTCCCCGCAACAACGCCGGCCTGGAGGAGCAGATCCAGCAGGCATTGAAAGGAGAGGTTCCTCTTTTGACGCACGTTCCATTCCAGGGCTTGGATCGTGAACTGAACGATTGGCTGATCCAGCGGGGAGAGATCCGCAGGGTTACCCAGCATTATGGGGAATCGAGGATTGCGTTTCGGGTAGTCCAGGGCGAAAGAAAGAACGCAGCCCATGTTCTTGTCGCGGCAATCGCTATGGACGAATGGGTGAATCAACATCCGGAGCTTGATGACAATTTAGGCAGGAATGGGCTATGGGATAAGTATTTCCAATTGGGCCGGGGACTGGTGCATCTCTACCTTTCCAGATACCGTTCGGAGGATGGGACGGATGCGATAGCGATCGAGCGGGTTCAGATCCTGGCGAATCCCCTTCGGCTGGAGCATGCAGAGGACGTGGAGGTTCGATCGGATGCCCTGACGGCGATTGGGGAGTGGGGGAGGCAGAAGAAGATCCCCGTATTCTTGATTCGGCCCGAGGTCATCCGCCAGGCCCGTCGTGGCTTGAAGGAGAAGACGATTTTCCGGAATTATTACAAGCCGGTGGATCAACAGAAGCCGCGCCTATGGGAGACCGTCCGCCTGAAGATCCGGGGTTCTCCCTTCTTTACGGAGGAAGAGCGGGAGGACGATTGGTTCCGTTACGTCGGCTCTGCGGAACAGGTGGCTTGGGAGGTGGTCCCGAACTCCGGGATCTTCATGGTTTCGGATGCGGTTCTTGCGTTCTTTGCAGGCAAGGATGCGCCGGTTGCCGGAGGGCTCACCGTTCGCCCGCCCGCTGACCGCGGAGAAAGGGAAGGGGTTGCGGAGGGGATGATGAAGGCGCTGGAGAAGCAGTTTCCCCAAGTAAGTTCACAGAGTTTCGAGATGCGTGTTGAGCTTAGGCGTCGGTTGTTCACTCCAGGGCACATCCTGATTCCGCGATCGATGGATCTCAAGCGCTTGCGCTACATCCTGGAGCACGAGTATTTTCAGCGATTGGCTTACTCCGATCCGGCGAGCAGTAGGAAACTTGCTGAAGGGCTTGGGGTGCTTAAGCAGCTGAAGCACCGTGCCGTCACCCTGTTCTACGGCACCGCCTACTGGGAACGGCTTTCCCCAGAGGAATTCGGGGCACAGTGGTTCCGTGTGGCGGGAGCGAACGTAGATGAGGGGGTTTGGAAGGAGACTAAGGAGGCCTTGAAACTCGAACTGCGTGACAATCCCCGCTTCCCTCACCGGCGACAAGTGCTGGAGATGATCCGTGTGATCGAACGTGCGATCGGGCCCCGTGCAAGAAGGGAGGTCAAACGATTGGTTTCCGGCATCAGGGATCGATGGCAGGAATCCCCTCTTTTGGATTTGCCGGCCCCTCCTCCAAGTCCTCAGGTTCCATTTGCACCAGAGTTGGCGGAGGTCTTGGCCGAAAGGCGCCAGGGGTTGTCTAAGGATCCCGAGTTCATCTCAGGGGTCGCGAGGATGGTGGTCATTTCTCTATCGGCGCAATTAAGTAGGAGAGGATTCGGGCAGGTTACTGAGGGAGCATTCATGCGCTGGATGGCCGGCCATTCTGTATTCGAGATGGGTGCCAGCCGCGAGAGCACCCAGGTGGTTCGCGATCTCAAGGAGACCTACGGGGCGCAGAAGGTTGTTTCGCTCGGGCGGGAGGGAATCGTGGATGTCTGGCCGCAAGGGCCCCATGATGTGATCATCAGTCTCTACACGCTTAATTCGACTCGTGTTCCGGAAGGAACGGCGCCATCTGTTTTCTACGCCCATGTGACATCAGAATTGCAGCGTGTTCTCAGCGATCAAGGGCTGGCAATCCTAGTCACCGGTGCCTCGGGAAATAGAGATCTGCATGTTGCTCTAGATCATGCCGGTTTTCACGTGGCGGATCGAGCAGGTGGGCTCTATCTTGTGACCAAGCAGGACTTGAGCAAGGTACTGGACCGAATTGTGGGGGAGATAACCCATACGGCAGGTCTGGAGGAAGTGGCTGAGCCGATTGGCGACTTTGAGGAAGTAGGTCAGGGTGTGGCAGAGTGGATGGAGCAGAACGGCCGGATCGAGCTGCAGACCAACTCGCCAAAATTAGGGAAGGCATCGGCATTCTTGAAACCATCTGACGAAGTTTGGCGTTACAAGTTTGAGGTTCGTTTCCCGGAGGAGTGGACTTGGTCCGTAAAAGGTCTACGCCGGCTTTGGGGACAACCGGGTGGAGACATCGCCAAACCGGGTTTTAATGCCGCCTGGCAGATTCGCATCGGGGCCTACCGGTTTACCAGCGGGCCACGAGAGGGGATGCCCTTTATCCTGATTGAGGAGGTTCAGCCCGGAGACGAATATCGGCGAGTATCCCATAGTATTCGCAGGCATCTTGACCCGCTCCTGAAGGAAGCGGTTTTGAAGGTTGCCCAATGGGCAGAATCGAGGAATCTCCTGGTTTATGCGGCGACACCTTCTGTGATGAGGAGAATGATCCCCAAGCTGGATCGGACGCGGCATGAGGCGGAGAAGTATTACGGGAGAAGGATCGGTCCATTCGATCCGAAGGTGTGGAAGTCAGAGATCCTCAGCATCCACCATCGCATGATTCGTAGGGTTCATGGTCGGCACCGTTGGAATGCCTACAGGGGCAACGATAGGATTGAACGGCGCCTGAGAGAGGCGCAAGCAGGTGCGCAGAAGTCTGTGTGGGTCCCTGAACTCAAGCGGGACCTGAAGGTGATCCCTGGCGTCTTATCCCTCTCCGATTCGACATCGAGATCATTCCTTCAGTTCATCTTGAGAAACCCGCAGTTTTTTCAGGGGAAGAGATTCTTGGATTTAGGAACAGGGACGGGAGTTTTAGCGATTGGCCTGGCCAGGGTAGGTGCAACGGTCGTGGCTGTGGATCTGCTGTCCGAGGCGGTTTCCAATGCGTCGGACAACCTGGCGGCAGAGTCGCCTGAGGTCCGCGCTCGCGTTACCGTAGGGCAAAGCGATCTCTACAAGAATCTTGCTTCAATCACCGGTGAGGAGAACCCGCAATTTGACGGCATTGTTTTTAACAATCCCTTTTCAGATTCTGAGCCGAGCCCCGGGGATGCAAGGTCCTATGCAATCTACGCTGGAAAGGGATTCCGGCTCATTCACGATGCGATCGATGGGTTCCCCGCGCTGCTTCGGCTTGGAGGCAACGCCTATATGGCTGCTTTCGGGAACAGGATCTGGGCGGAGGAGTTATGGAATCGATCCCGGCTGGAGGCGGCCGTCCCTGCTGGCTGGAAGGTTCAGCAGGTGGATCCTCCACTGCAGGCGTCGGGGGAGGAACCAAGGTATGCGATTTTCCGGGTACATCGGCCGGCAGCAGGATTGGAGGAGATGGAGCGGGTTCCGTTCCAGCACAGTTCGGATCAGAGCCCCTTGATGGAAAGACAGGTCTTTGATCAGGTCGGGTTGGGAGATTGGCTCGATCCCATGACCCCATTTGAGGCTGCTGTCTTAAAAGCTTTTGTGCACAACAAATACAGCGTGCTCCCGGGCATGATGGAATGGGAAAGGGGATTGCGGGGAGAATTGATTCCTGTCCCGGATTCTTTCTCGTTCAACCTGAACCGCGATGAGCTTGCGGTGTTCCTAAACAACCTCTACCAGCTTGAACAGCTACGCGGATCCTTTGACGAAGCGAGGATGCGGCAGGATATGGGAAGTCTGTTCCGGGAGACGGTGTTGAGGATGGACACTCGAACCATGGCGGCACCGAAGGATTCAGATGCCGCCCAGCAGATCCTTGCAGATCATGCCTTCTGGTCGGATCAGTTCAGTCAATTACTTGGCCAGATTCGGAGTTTGAAGTCCCACACAAAGCCATTTGGCCTGTTCGACCTGCAGAGGATCGGGGACCGGTATTACCAGCGAGTTGGTCCCTCCGGAAGACTGGAAGTGCCGCTGGCTCTGCTCAAGGAGGAGACGGCGATCTGGGTGCGTGACCGAAAACTGCTTCTCAAACGTCCGCCTCCATTCTCATTGTGGCAGTTCCTTGATGCTGTACGGCAGCGCTGGCAGCTCCTGGAGGCTGATGGAAAAATGATTGCCAAGTTCAGCTCTGACCAGCCCTTCAGGCTCAGCGGTGTGGGGAATGATCTTCTTTTGAGCGTGGCGAGCCGCGAGCTGGCAGGCGGCAGGAGTACGCCTGTTCTCCTGATGAGTGATCTTGGGCAGAAACCGGAGAGGGATATCCTGATCGAGCGTCCCGGAGAGGCCATGGTCAGGACAGCTGTGGATATGCAGATCGAGGAGGCCCACGACCTATTGAGCGAAGGCAAGGTTCAGAAGGCGATCTTGAAGGTTCTGGCCGTATTGGATGATGTTTCTCGTGAGGTACGGCCGGCCTGGTTCTTCAGCCATTGGGATCTGACCGGTAGTGTGATGAAGAAGGCCGGAGAGGTTCTCCTCTCTTCCGGTCTTGGGAGTGGGCTTCGCCCTTACCAAACCCAGTTCTTAACCAGGGTCATCGCAGAACTTCTTAAGGTTCAACCTCAAGAAGGCGGCTCGGAGGCCTTCAAGCAGTTTGAAGAAACGCGGCGGAATGATATAGCCAAAGTGATCATGAAATATCAAGCGGCGCTGGGTTACAGCCCGGTTGTGGATCTTGACAAGTTTTGGTTCCCAAAACCGGAAGGAACTGCCCCGGCAGGCCTTGAGGAATCTCCCCCGGAGGGACAGGTGCCCGGCAAGGTCGGGAAACCGTTTGATCTGCTCCTGAGGCAATACGAGGAGTGGTCGAGGGGAAGGCAGTATGCGGAAGCGATGAGGCTTGGGCAGAGCAAGGGCGGCTCCGCGGTGCGACGCTGGTTGGGAAGGTGGTTAGGAGCTCCGCCGGCGCAGGAGTCCCTGCGTTTGCGGTTGCCCGGTACGAACCGAGAGGCCGAGTTTCTTCTCTTGGACCACGCGGTGCGGATTCCGTGGAGTCTTTTGTTGGAAGCCGGGCAAGATGGTCTGCTGGTTGTACCGGAGGGGAATATCACGAATCTTTCTCCGGAGGACGCCGGGTTCCTTCGGTACGTCAACATTCGTTGGTTGCCGGGTTTTGATCAGGCCGGCCTTCTCCAGGCTGAAATGAACACGGTTCAACCTCTGACCGGAAAGAGCAGCACGCAGGAGATGCCGCTGTCTGTTTTTATCAGCCTGGATCTCTCCAGCTCCTTTGTGCGGCTCCGGGATGGGGTTGGGGTCCATGCCAAAGGATTGGATAGCCGGCTCTACGTAGAACGTAGAGCGGCCCAGTCACCGCCAGAGTTGCTTGCCCACCTATCCGATCCGGCATTGGATGCCGAGGTTCGCGATGGGCTCACCTTGGCACTGGCGCTCAGGAATTATCCGGTGGGCCAGGAGGGACGAGACCGGGTCTGGGACTATTTCCTCACGCTTGTCTCGAATGAAACCTGGTATCGCTCCCACCCTCAGATAGGATTACAGGTCATGATAGGCTTCACCCGCTTTAGCGAACCATCCGTTCAAGGGATGAAACGCCTGCTGCCTGTTTTGGAGGTTCGGGAGGGCCATGCCGAGGATGAAGAGGAAAAGGGTGTTGTCAAGGAGGTGATGGCCCGGATGCAGGCCGGATTGGAGGAGCGCTCTCAGGGGACGAAATTGGAGGATCTCGTATTCTTGTGGGGGAAGGTGCAGACTACGCCGGCGTACGATTCCGTCCGGAAATTCCTGCCGATCTTCTCCAGGCCGTCTACTTTTCAGGCGATTCCGCTCGTTGCAAGGGCAGGTCTTCCGTTTGTGGTCCTGGCAGCTACCGAGTTAGAAGAACAGGCTGTGCAGGCATTGTTGGATGCATCGGGGGTGCCTCGGCAGCAGTATGTGCTCCGCCGGGTGGAGAGCAGGGAGCAGGGTTTAGAGCGGGCGATGAGCGAGTTTTCGGCCCGTTACGCCACCTATCCGGTCAACCCGGATCGGCCAAACTGGCTGCAGGAGTTATTGGCGGGACTGGAAGAGATTGGGGTTATTCCGGTCGGAGATCTGGAACCGGCTTTGCAGAGAACGCAGGAATACTTCGCGCAGTTCGTTTAAAGTTGTGGGTTATGTTTGGACTCGAAGGCCGCGATGGCGGATTCCTGCTTCAAGCTGAGTCCGATCGCGTCGAGGCCGTGGATCAGATGTTCCTTCACTGTGGAGTCGATCTCGAAGTGAAATGAGATCTCCTCCGGCAGATGGAGCGTCACCCGCTGGTGATCCAGATCGGCGGTTGCCTCCAAGCCTGCGTAACGGCCCGTCATCTGAAAGATTTCCTCGACCTCTGCCTCCTTCAATTCCACCGTCAGCAGGCCGTTCTTTCCGCTGTTGTTCCGGAAGATGTCGGCAAAGGAGGAAGAGATCACCGCCTTGAAGCCGTACTGCTGAATGGCCCACACCGCGTGCTCGCGTGAGGAACCGCAGCCGAAGTTCTTCCGGGTGACCAGGATGGAGGCTTTTGCGAAACGGGGCTGGTTCAACTCGAAGTCGGGATTCGGTTTTCCATCGGGCAGGTAGCGCCAGTCGAAGAAGAGGGAAGGGCCGAATCCGGTCCGGGCGATCGACTTCAGGAATTGTTTCGGGATGATCTGGTCGGTGTCCACGTTGGCCCGGTCCAGCGTGGCGATGATCCCGCGGTGGTTTTTGAATGGTGTCATTGCCACGTGCGGATGTCCACGAAATGTCCTTCAACGGCCGCCGCCGCTGCCATCTCCGGGCTCACCAAGTGGGTCCTGCCCCCTTTTCCCTGACGGCCCTCGAAGTTCCTGTTGGAGGTGGAGGCACAGCGCTCGGCCGGCTTCAATTGGTCCGGGTTCATGCCGAGGCACATGCTGCAGCCGGATTGGCGCCAGTCGCATCCGGCAGCCCGAAACACCTCATGCAATCCTTCCGTTTCCGCTTGGGCTCTGACTTGCTGAGAGCCGGGCACCACCAGGACCTTCACTCCGGCGGCGGCTTTGCGCCCTTTCAGGATCCGGGCGGCGGTGCGCAGATCCTCGATCCGGGCGTTGGTGCAGCTGCCGATGAAGACGGTGTCGATCTTGATCTGCGTCATCGGTGTGCCCGGCGTTAGCCCCATGTAGGTCAGCGCCTGCTCCACGTCTTTGCGCGTGTATCCCGGCACTCCA
>JAHFFF010000158.1 GCA_023248095.1 Candidatus Omnitrophota bacterium
GGCGTTTTGGAGACCACGTTTGCCGAGGAGACGGAGACCGATCTGTTCGGAGAGCAGACGGTGCTGTGCGGCGGCGTCACCGAGCTGATCAAGGCCGGTTTCGACACGCTGGTGCAGGCCGGTTATCAGCCGGAGTTGGCCTACTTCGAGTGCCTGCATGAGCTCAAGCTGATCGTGGATATGATCTACGCGCAGGGGATCCAGGGGATGTGGCAGCGGGTGTCGGAGACGGCGCGGTTTGGGGGGCTCACGCGCGGTTCCCGCATCATCACCGAGGATACCCGCGCGGAGATGCGCTACATACTCGAGGAGATCCGTTCCGGGCGGTTCGCGCGGGAGTGGATCAACGAGTGCCAGGCCGGGCGGCCGGTCTTCAAGGCGCTGATGGCCCGAGGGGACAATCACCTGGTGGAACTGGTGGGGGGGCGCCTACGCTCCATGATGCCGTGGATTGCGCAGAAACCGGCGGTGAAGGCATCGGGGGCGAAACTGGCTGCGACGAAGGCGTTGGCCGGTCGGAAGAGCGGTAAGGGTGCGAAGGTTAGGGCCCGGCGGCGCGTTACGGCGAAACGTTGAAGGAGTAAATTGAGATGTCGGATCGGGTCATCATTTTCGATACCACGTTAAGGGACGGGGAGCAGTGTCCGGGGGCGTCGTTGAACCCTCAGCAGAAGCTGGAGGTGGCGCGGCAGCTGGACCGGCTGAAGGTGGATGTGATCGAGGCCGGTTTCGCCGTTTCATCACCGGGGGATTTTGAGGGGGTCAACCGGATCGCTCGGGAGATCAAGGGGCGGGTGATCGCCAGCCTGGCGCGGTCGGTGCCGAAGGACATCGAGGCGGCCAGCAAGGCGCTGAAGCCGGCCAAGCGTCGGCGGATCCATACCTTCGTCGCCACCTCGGAGATCCACATGAAGTACAAGCTGCGCAAGGCCGAGGAGGAGATCGTGCGCCTGGCGGTGGCGGCCGTGAAGCTGGCTCGCAAGTACACCGACGACGTGGAGTTCTCGGCGGAGGATGCGGCCCGCAGCCGGCCGGAGTTCCTGTACCGGGTGTACGAGGCGGTGATTGCCGCCGGCGCCACCACGGTGAATGTGCCGGATACGGTAGGGTGGGCTGTTCCCACTCAGTTCGGCCAGCTCATCCGCGGCATCCGGGAGAATGTTCCGAACATCCGCAAGGCGGTGATTTCCGTCCATTGCCACAACGACCTCGGCTTGTCGACGGCCAACAGCCTGGCGGCGGTCTTGAACGGTGCGCGGCAGGTAGAGTGTACCATCAACGGGCTCGGCGAGCGGGCCGGCAACGCCAGCCTCGAAGAGGTGGTGATGGGGCTAAAGGTGCGCAAGGACCTTTTCAAGGTGCAGACCGGTGTGGACACGACGGAGATTTACAAGTCCAGCCGGCTTGTTTCCAAGTTGACCGGCTTCCTGGTGCAGCCAAACAAAGCGGTAGTGGGCAGCAACGCCTTCGCGCATGAGTCCGGCATCCATCAGCACGGGGTGCTGATGCACCGCAAGACGTACGAGATCATGCATCCCAAAGAGATCGGCTGGGGCGAGTCGAAGCTGGTGCTGGGCAAGCACTCGGGCCGCCATGCATTCGTCGAGCGGCTCAAGGGGCTGGGTTTCCGGCTGAACGATCAGCAGATGGAGGAGGCGTTCGAGCGGTTCAAGGTGCTGGCCGACCGGAAGAAAGAGGTTTTCGACGACGATCTGTCCGCCCTGGTGGAGGACCAGATCTCAGAGGCCGTCAAGAGATTCTCGCTGGTCTACCTCCATGTCACCAGTGGAACCGGCGTTGTCCCGACGGCGACCGTGCGGTTGAAGAACCCCGAGGGAAAAACATTGCAGGGCGCGGCCAGCGGGGACGGGCCGGTGGACGCCTGCTACAACGTCATCGACCGGCTGGTGGGTTTCAAGGGCAAACTGACCGACTACATCATTCAGTCGGTGACCTCGGGCAAGGATGCGTTGGGGGAGGTGACGGTCAAGCTTTCCTCCAATGGGAGGGTGGAGCACGGCCGCGCGGCCTCTACCGACATCATCGAGGCCTCCTCGAAGGCGTACCTGAACGCGATCAACCGCCTGCTCTTCGCGAAGCGGTGAACCCGTTCGTGCTGAGATTGTCGAAGCACGACAGACTGCGCAGGGGTCCTGGCGTGGGACAGCCCCGCATCCGGCATCGGCTGCCCAATCGGCCTGCGTGAGGAGTAGTTACAAAGGAATGGGTTGATCCCTCAGCCTGCCGCTGGGGGATGGATTCCGAGGGAAGTGGGAGGGGAACAAGCGAATGGCGCGAGAATTATACCGCTCCGCGAGGGAATCGGCCCTCGCCCTGGGCGTCCTGCTGGCGGATGCAGGTCTGCCCCACGCCACCCCTCGCGCTGTCCTTTGGAGCGCCACGTGAGCTCGAAGTATTGGAAGTTGGGTATTGTAGGTTGGCCGCTGGGTTACTCGCTGTCGCCGCTGATGCACACAGCAGCCTTGAAGGCGGCGGGATTAGAAGGGGAGTACAAGGAATACCCGGTCAAGCCGGAAGAGCTCGATCACTGGCTAGAAACCGAAGCACCGAAGCTGGACGGCTTCAACGTGACGATGCCGCACAAACAAGAAATTGCGGCATGGTGCCGGACTGAAGGTAATTCACAAGATGCCTTTTCGGTTCTGTCAGGGGTTGTGAACACCATTGTCATGAAGGGTGGCCGCGCATCAGGACACAACACCGATGGAGATGGTTTTTGGACTCCGCTGGTGAAGCATAAGCCGCTGTTGATTAAATGGCAGGTCCTTCTGTTGGGAGCAGGCGGGGCTGCGAGAGCGATCGCTGCCGTTCTCACGCTGAGGGGGGTTGCCAGGGAG
Source organism: Candidatus Omnitrophota bacterium (assembly GCA_023248095.1). GTDB lineage: Bacteria > Omnitrophota > Gorgyraeia > 1-14-0-20-64-10 > 1-14-0-20-64-10 > JAHFFF01. Next base: position 2,859 of record JAHFFF010000158.1, read on the forward strand.
ATGGCGGTTTGGAGCCGCAGGCTCGAGTCGGCCGAAAGACTGGTTGAGGAAACCCGTAAGATGAGTCGGAACGCATCGGTACCCGCATTAGCGGTGAAAGACCTAGGCTCTGTTCCCGTGGAAAAATGCGACGTGATCATCAATGCCACTCCGTCCGGGATGGAGGGCGAGGGGGATGCACCGTTCCCGGTGACGAGCCGTCTTCGCCGTGGGCAGGTAGTTTACGACCTCGTCTACGAACCTAGGGAGACGGGGTTGGTCCTCGCGGCCCGGAAAGCGGGCTGCACGGTGATTACCGGTGATGAGATGCTGGCGGGGCAGGGGGCGGCGGCCTTTGAGATCTGGACCAGGGTTCCGGCGGGAAAGGTTTTGCCGGCGATGAAGAAGGCGTTGGATGAGCATTTCGCCGCTCGTTCTTAGCGGGGTCTTCGCCTTCGGGCTGATGGTGGGCTCCTTCCTGAATGTCTGCATCTGGAGGATTCCGGCGGAGGAGCAGGTGGTCAAGGGGCGTTCTCACTGCCGCCGCTGCGCTAAGGAGATCGCCTGGTACGACAACATCCCGCTGCTGAGTTTCTTGCTGTTGCGGGGCAGATGCCGGCATTGTAAGGCAAAGATCTCTTGGAGCTATCCCTTTGTGGAGCTGATCACCGGGATTTTGTTTGCCGCAACGGTGATGCACTTCGGCTGGTCGAAGGTGACGGCGGCCTACGTCATTCTTGGTGCATCGCTGATCGTGCTGTCGATGATTGATTTCAAGGAGATGATCTTGCCGGATGAGATCACCCTGCCGGGAATATCGCTAGGGGTGATCCTGAGTTTCTACGCGCCGGAACTGCACGGCAGCTTCACTCGCTGGGGCGGATTGTGGGCGGGTGTCATGGGAGCCCTGGTGGGCTCCGGCCTGCTGTGGATCATCGGGGTGATCGGTACCTGGCTCTTTAAGCGGGAAGCGATGGGCTTCGGGGATGTGAAGCTGATGGCGATGGTGGGCGCGATGATCGGAGTCTGGAAGGTACTGCTGGTCAACTTGATCTTGGCGCCTGTACTCGGAGCGGTGGTCGGATTGGTCCTGAAGTTCCGGTATGGGCGGGATCTAATCCCGTTCGGGCCGTTCCTCGCGCTGGGGACGATTGTTGCGATTTTTTGGGGAGATGGAATCATCGGGTGGTACCGGAATCTTTTGGTGGGCGGATGAACATATCGGGAGAACC